>CAZAZH010000161.1:0-3502 GCA_964489585.1 uncultured Syntrophomonas sp. | reverse complement strand
GATGTAAGGGTATGTGTAGACGGCAAAATGATTGTATTTGCTGACCAGAAGCCATTTATTGATACTAATAACCGTACTCTCGTACCTGTCCGGTTTCCCGCTGAACAATTGGGGGCTAGCGTAGATTGGATGGAACAGACCAGACAGGTTAAGGTAGAGAATAAGAATCACGCTACCCTTCCTGATAGTAATATTTTATTAACTATCGGGAAGCAAGAAGTTACGGTTAATGGCATGACCCGGGTAATGAATACTACAGCTATTATTATGGGTAACCGTACCATGGTACCTTTAAGTTTTGTAGGCGAGTATATGGGGGCCAGGGTCAAGTGGGATGGCGGTAGCAGGATTGCATTTGTTTTCACCCAAGGTCAAACCGAGAAAGAAATGAAGTTGATTATGGCAATTAAGGCAGGTGTTAATCCTGCAACGGTAAGCAAAATAACGAATATTAAAATACTGATGTATCACGAAGTGGGCGTACCGCCGATGTATGCTACCGAACATACAGCACAGTTGTATGTTGAACCTGGAGTTTTCCAACAGCATTTAAATTTTTTAAAAGAGAACGGCTATAATACGATTACCCTGCAAGATTTATATCAATATTGGGATTATGGCAAACCGCTACCAACTAACCCGATAATTTTGACCTTTGACGATGGCTATAGAAGCATGTATGATTTTGTCATGCCGGAGTTAATTAAAAGAGATATGGTAGCGACCTTTTTTATTATCACTGATAAATTTAATCATCCTGGATATGTAAATGAAAATATGGTCCAGGAAATGCATAGAAATGGAATGGAAATCGGTTCCCACTCACACTCTCATGGAGATTTAAGAAATGCAGATTTGGAAATAGAATTGAACCAATCCAAAACACTGTTGGAAAATATAATCAATGATAATGTTTATTCCTTTTGTTATCCCTGCGGTTTATATAATAAAAATACTATAGATTATCTGGCAAAATACGGTTACAAAATAGCTGTAACAACAAAATATGGAGAAGCCTCAGTTAACCAAAATATTTATGAATTAGAAAGAATTAGAATCACCCAAGGAGACGAAACAGAACACTATATTAAAAAAGTAATTCCACCGGGCAAACCGTAAACAAAGGTACCTTAACCACACAAAAAAAGATGCCTGCTCCTTACGTAACAAGCATCTCACTTAACTCCTGTACCCCTCATAAACGAAGCCTTACTTTCCTTTATCTTCCCCCTGCCTGGCCAAATATTCCCTTATAATCATTCTCACCAGAGCACTGCGGGATATTTGATTCTGTTTGGCCAGTTCTTTTATGTCATTAACCTGATTTTTTGTCAAATACCAAGTGCCGTACAGAATTTATATTTCCCATACCTATGAAATTCAAAGGATATGCTATGGTCGGCAAGGATGCCAATATATCGTTAATTTAGTAACTTCCTCTTAAGGCTATTAGAAATGATCCTTGCCGGCATCAGAATATTAACTTACTTATGCCTGGGAAGCAGGGAATGTTCTTTTGTTGCCTGTTTCTACATCATTGAAGCCTAAAATGACGATGTGATATAATGCAGATAAATAATCAGGGTTGAAATCCGGGATGCTTTCTTAAATAGCAGAAAGGGAAACAGATGGATGGCGGTATGCTGCTACTTCTTTGTTCTGTCTTTAAAAAAATCATAGGAACGGTGTAGCAGATGAAAATGGCAAAGTGCGTAAAAAATTGGTTTTGCTCTCTTCTCTCAATATGAAAGGCTCAACGTCCATTACTTTACTGACTCCGTTAACTTTATAATTCGAATTACCTATAAACAATTCTACTCTACTATTATTGCCTACAGCTGTAACTTTTCTTGCTGTGCCGTCCCATGCAACTTGTACGCCTAATGATTCAGACATGATTCTGTAGGATACGATTGAAAAGAAATATATATTCGTAAGCTACCTTTCTGTTATAGCAAAATGTCCAGAAAATAAAAAACCCTCAAAAATAGAGGGTTGGGTTCTATTTATATGCCTGTCCTCTTGGTAAAATGGTAATAATCTCTACAATATCTGTAAGTCGAAAAATAATCCGCCAGTCACCAATCCTTAATCTATACTGATCTTCTCGACCTTTTAATTTCGATATATCACCCTGTGGAGGCACAACAGCTAATTTTTGAATACCGGTTTTGATTCGTATTTCTACTTGTTTATCAAGATTTAGAAATTGTTTCTTGGCTGTTGGCGAAAAGACTATGCGTTTATATTCCGGCTTCTTCCCAGACACTTTCCGCCTCAACTCCTAACCCATTTTCTAGCTCGGCCAAGGCAAGATCAACAATCCTTGCTTCTTCGGGAGTTAATTCTTCAATATTCATCGATTCAATTTTTTGCTTAACCGTTAAAGATTCCAAAATATATACTACCATATCTAGTTTTTCTTGGGATAAGCCTTTTAACAGTACTACGGCTTTTTCCAGGGTTGACATGATAATCACCTCATCTAGATTATATCAGCAGTCGCTTAAACAGTTCAACCTAACCTGAGTAAACTTTTTAAGCAATTGCTATCTTTATAAAATATTGTAAAATTCCTACAAAAAAAGATGCCTGCCCCTTACGTAACAAGCATCTCATTAACTCCTGTACCCCTCATAAACGAAGCCTTACTTTCCTTTATCTTCCCCCTGCCTGGCCAAATATTCCCTTATAATCATTCTCACCAGAGCACTGCGGGATATTTGATTCTGTTTGGCCAGTTCTTTTATGTCATTAACCTGATTTTTTGTCAGGTAGAAAGTAGCGTGTTCGAATTTATCAGTCGCCATTTTAACCTCCTCCCTGCCTTAACCCACTACATCGGCTAATCTTATGCTTTGTCGATATTATATGTAAATTACTGTCTGTCTGTTACACTATTAGGCCAGGAGGTCCTTTTTTAATTCATCAATTCTTTGCTTCATAACTCGTCGGCCAATGCGGATAATTTCTGGAGCCCGATGAAGATCGTGTAGTTTTACTTCACCCACCTGAGGATGAATTACCATGTTGGCATAGACTTTTTGTTCGGTAGCTGAGGTTTCATAGGCCAAGATACTTATAGTTCGATTAACAATTTGAGGTATTCCTTCAACCGCCTGGTCATATACCTCCTGTCCCAGATTAATGGCCAGGATATACTCGGCACCTAAAAGTCTTTGGACCGTCACCGGTACCATGCTGCGAACTCCCCCGTCTACCAGTTGCATCCCCTGCAGGCGATAAGGAACAAAGACTGCAGGTATAGCTGTACTGGAGCGTACAGCTTGACTTAAACGGGCATCTTCTATAAGCAATATATCGTTACCCTGCAGAGGGATTTTCTCGCTGGCGAAAACAATTTCCCGTCCGCTATCAATATCACAGGCTATAATAGCTAGCGGTACTTTGCTGTCTCGCAGGTCTCTGCCTCCAGTTAAATGACATACTATCTTTTCCAGGCGTTCACCCTTGATAATGCCATCTATATTATTATTTATAG
>CAZAZH010000160.1:0-3532 GCA_964489585.1 uncultured Syntrophomonas sp. | reverse complement strand
TTTGAAAACAATTGGTCAGTATACGTACCTGTGACCTTTGGTCACGGATTCAGGTAATTTTTAAGAACGATTGGATATCCGACCCACTTGCCGCCAAAAACATCCTTAGCTAACTTGGCTTTTTATGAATCTAGGGGTTCCCAGACCTTTAATTATGGTGCATTTTTTGAAAACAATTGGTCAGGATACGTCCCCGTGACCTTTGGTCACGGATTCAGGGATAACTATGTGAGAGTTAGAGATTATCCGGAGACGTTTATAGATGAATGATTTCTATGCCGTTAAAAGAATTTTCATTGCCACACCTAGCGACCTGATCGAGGAACGCCAGATATTCCGCGATATGTGCACAGAAGCAAATAACAACAAGGCACATTGTTTAGGGATTCACATAAAACCGCTTGGCTGGGAAGATACATTACCAGGCATAGGAAGACCGCAAGAGTTAATAAACCATGATTTGAATAATGCAGACTTGTTTATCCTTGTCCTTTGGAAAAGATGGGGTACGGCTACCGATAAGTATTCTTCTGGTACTGAAGAGGAATTTGAGCTGGCCCGGCAATTAAATTCTGAAGCAGGAAAACCAGAGATAATGGCCTTTTTCAAAGAACCGATTGATATTCATCCTGATGAATATGACGATATTAAAAGGATTGAGGCTTTTAGGAAAAAAATTGAGGATGATAAAATCCTGTTATTCAAAGAGGTTAAAGACACTAAAGACTGGGAACATAAGTTGCGATGGGTTATTTATACCTGGTTGGATAGTGTGTATAAAGAGACGGTGCAACATATTGACGAGCGGGAACTAGTAGTCTCGGAAATATTAGTGGAAGTTTCATATACAAGTTGGATACGTGGCAATTCTAAGGATATTATTTATTTTACGATAAAAGATCCGAACTCCTTGGAATACTGGACCGAGTTATCACCTGAAGAGAAAAAGAGATATTTATTCGCGCAAACATCGCAGTATTTGTATTTAATTTTGGGTGCCAAACCCTATGTTGCAATATTGCGTTATAACCACAACCACCAATCGATATTATTAGGTCAAGTTTCATTTATCTACGGTTCGTCTATTGAACATAGTCGATTCTTAATTCCAAACCAGCCAGATTGTATTCTCGGACATAACGAGGAAGAGGAGACTCTATCGGAGTGGCATGCGAGAATGCCCGTAGCCCCCACTAATGACTCTACATGGAGCAAGGAAATTGACGTGGTAGGCCTCTGTATTTCTCAGGGCCACACTTACATAGATGTTGATCGCTTGTGTGATGCGCTGGAGATTGATTCGCGTAATACAGTATGGAATGAAGATTCTCGAACCTTAACCCTGGTATACAGGGACAAGGTAATTCAATACACAGAATCATCCAATAAACTGGTGGTTAATGGTGTGAGCATTGATAGCGCAATCGCCCCCTTGTTCATTGATGAGGATGTCAAGTGGGTTCAATTGAAAGCTTCTACAATGGCTTTTGGATTGAATGCTGAATATGATTCAACCAAACTGGCGGTTAGAATAACTGGCCGGGTCTAATTCGGAGTCGGTGAGACTCTACACCTGGCGGACGTCGCCCGAGGGGCTGGAGGGCTTTGGATTGGCTAAATAAATCTAATGTCGTCAGGGAGACAAGCTGTTATTAATACCTGTTGGGCAATAGACAGTTTATTCTGTCCGAAAGTTGACGGACTTATTGGATCTTTGTGGTTAAGGGAGCATTCAATGACAAAAAAATTAGATAATATTCCTGATGAACAGGATTTAGAAATAGTTGATAAAGTAACAAAAAAACCTCTTATGATATTTCAAACTGATATAGATAGATATGATAGAGATATCGCGGCTATGAGTGATTTTTTTGATGGATATGTTCAGCAGATGTCTTTAGCATTAAGATCACAATCAACTTCAGGAATTGTTTCTGAACTACCTTTTGCCAACTTGGGAATAATAATTGATGTTATACATCAAGCGGATATTATTATGCGAGGAAATGTCACTTTACTCCCTGATTTTGACAATTTGCCTCCTGATATCAAATTCAAGTTGAAAAAAGGAATCTACAAAGTAGGAGACTCAAAACAGGTAGATGGAAATCTAAGAGCAGTAATTCTAGATGAAAACGATGTAAGAATCAAAGATGTAACACTAAAAAAGGTTATTAATAATCCCGGAAATATTGAAACTGCAAGAAGTATTGGAAACCAACTTCAAATGCGTCAAATTTATACTAAATTGGCTGATATTCAAGAATTTCAAACATATCAGCTTGAAAAGGACAGAGATAGGGATATTATCGTTCCGTTTTTAGATGCCAGATCGATGGTATTAGAAGCAGAAAATAAAGAATCTGAAGAAGAACGGGTTATATTATTAAGAGAAGCTGATGGAAAAATCAGAACCGCTCTTCATGCGATTTATGCAGATATTGAAACTACATCGAAATATTTCGCAAGACGAGCCAATATTCCGTTCTTGCATCCTATTAATCAATTGAATAATTATATGGGGTATTTAACTAGTGATTTCCAAATTGCAACAAAATATGTTGGAGTGCGTATGCAACTTCTTGAATATATGGGGGATGCCCAAAATGCAAAGTTGGTATTACAGCAGTACCAGCACGTAATGTATGATTTCTTGACAAAGCCAGTTACAAGAAAAGGATTATCAACTGCTGAACTGATGCATGATTACTTTCCATACGATAAAGCCAATATGAATTGTTGGTATGTTTTTTCAAAGGAAATGCGACCAGCATTAGAGTCGGGTATTAGGGATTTGAAACTAAGTATGAACGGTAAATACGCAAATGATATATATATCGTTTCTGTGGAGGCTGTTAACGATGGAGAAAAAGAATAAATCTGAAAAAATTTGTCCGTGCGGAAGAATTATTACTAATCCAAATAATAAAACGGGTCTGTGTCCAAAGTGCCAAAAAACTGGGATCAATATAGTAACTATTTTAGGCATAGTGGGAATCATCATAAAAAAACACGGGAGCAAAGTAATAAAAGGTGTTTTAACGTTGCTAAAAACTTGAAGAAATAATGACTTTACAATAGTGTTTGATATGTTCCCACATACGAGAAACCCTGGGGAGACTTGAATACACCGCCCAGCGTCAGATGTTTGCAGTTTTAACCGGAGATTGCGGGACCGGCAAGACTACCACCATCAGGCGTTTCAAAGAAATCCTGGACACATCCCGGTACATGGTCATGTACTTGGCTGATTCCAAGTTAACCCCCCGGCACTTTTACAAAGGTCTGTTAGAACAACTAGGCTGTGAGGCCAAGTTCTATCGGGGAGACGCCAAACGGCAGCTGCATAAAGAGATCGAGATGATGCTGGGAATACATCACCTGCAGCCGGTGGTTATCGTGGACGAAGCTCATCTGTTGGACAAAGAGATGCTGGAAGAGGTCCGGTTCCTATTAAATTTCAAGATGGACGCTAAAAGCCCGATGGCCTTGATCCTGGTCGGCCAAAACGAACTCTGGGACCGGCTCAAAC
>CAZAZH010000159.1:0-3549 GCA_964489585.1 uncultured Syntrophomonas sp. | reverse complement strand
GCAGCAGGGCCACTGTGTAGAATAGTATTATTACCTCGTATGACCAGGCTGCTGGCGCGGCTACCGCTGCTGGTAGGGGTAGTAATAGTAATAATGCGGGTGCTATTATTCCAGTCAACTTTGCCGCCAAAGGCTTCACCCACAAAGCGCAAGGGAGCCAGGGTGCGACCGTCTTTAATTTTAGCCGCTACCTCCAGGGGCCAAACTTGCCCATTTACCGTCGGGCGGACGGAACCAATAGGTAAAACTACCGTGGTGGTCCCTTTGACAGAAGTAACCGTGCGGGTGCTATTATCCCAGTTTACGCTGGCTCCCATGGCCTCGAAAATGGCTCTTAGAGGTACCAGGGTACGGCCGTTTTCTATAATGGGCGGCACTTCAAAAGTCAACTGACGCCCATCAAGAATCACCTGGGGTACCCCGGTAGGATTGCTGATAGGTGTTGCCGGGTTAGGTACCCCAATAGGGTTACTATCAGGTATTGCCGGAGCAGGTACAGCGGAAGGATTACTATCAGGTATTGCCAGGGCAGGAATAGCCATATCGGTAGAACGAACCAACCATCCTGCTATGTAAGCGCTGCTCCCATCAGCCTTCCTTATTTTATACCAATCACCTTCCTGACCCAGTACGGAAAGAATATCACCTTCGGAAACGTTCCCAATTTGGTCGAAATTACTACCCGGACCGCTACGCAGGCAGACGGTACCCGAAATAACTTCTACCTGTGCAGCAACTGTCGTTGTAGGCGAAGTTGGTTGGTTAGAAACCGGGGCAGGTGAAACAGGCACAGGAGCCTGGGCAAAAGCCGCTTTTTCAGTTCTTTCAGTAAAGGAGGCCTTTATGTATGCAAGTAAACCTGCAGAGGTTTTAACCTGATACCAATCTTCTTTAACGTCTACCAGGGTAAGGATTTCTCCCTGATTGGCAGAGCCTATAATGTCGTAATTAATACCCGGGCCAGAGCGCAGGTTTACCCCGTTGATGGTGACTTGCAACTGATATTCTTTTTGCAGATTGATAAAGTCGTTACGTACCCAACCATTTGACTGCCCAGTTTTTATCTGGTACCAGTTCTCTTCGCTGCCTAGTATTTCAATCTGAATTCCCTGATTAAGCATGCCCACAACATCATAAGTGGTATCTGGGCCAGAACGAATGTTTACGTTATCAATGTTTATAATGCCGGTGGAGGCATCGGCACTGAGTAGAAAGGAAAAACAAAAGAGATTTAACAGCATAATCAGCATTATTATTGGAGGGGTTTTTATCATATGCTTACCCGGTTCAGATATCTTTGAATTATTTAAAGCAGGTTGGGACTTAGACATTATGTATTAATCCTCCGTCACTGTTTTCTTTTGTCTATAATACACCATTTTAGGTGTTTTGCTTGCAGTTAAGGTAATCTTTTCTGTAAAAATAATTGATAATAAATATATATATTACATTATTTTGTCATATAAGATAGTATGAGGTATATAAGGGGGGCTAACAATGAATACAAAAGAAAGAAAGGCGAAGTTGTGGAGGAAGGTATTGTTATACACTTTAGCCGTTGTACTTCTTCTTACAGCTGGATCAGGGTTTTTGTTCCGAAGCGAAATCAAGACAGTTAACAGTATTAAAAAAGTTGATAATTACGGCTTTTACACTATGGAATATGCAGGAGACTACGGATTTGATGAGTTCTTAACGGTGGGTGCCAGTAATGATGAAGAATTAATTGCATTTGTAACCAGGAAACTTTTAAAGGGACTTCCCATTACAGTTACAGCACCTGTGTTAAGCTGCAGCACTTTTAATGCAGTTACACCAGCGGGAGAATTTATTTTTGGAAGAAATTTCGATATGGATTATTCACCCGCAGTGCTGATTCATACCAAACCAGATAATGGATATGAAAGCATATCTATGGCCAATCTAGCATTCCTGGGCTACACCGATAATTATTTGCCGGACCAGTTTTTTGATAAAATTCTTGCCCTGGCGGCACCATATGTGCCGTTGGACGGAATAAATGAAAAAGGACTGGCAGTGGCTATACTTTTACTGCCCGACACACCGCCCACCAGGCAGGAAACTGGAAAGATAAACATTAACAGTACTACGGCTATTAGAATGTTATTGGATAGAGCGGCTACGGTAGACGAAGCTATTGCTATGCTTAAAGAATACGATATGCACGATTCTGCAAATAGCTGTTTCCACTATCAAATAACCGATGCAGCAGGCAATAGTGTAATTATTGAATATGTAAATAATGAAATGCAGGCTTTAAAACCGGAAGCTACCTATCAGGTTTGTACCAATTTCTTTCAGACTCCTGGAGAAAAGTACAACTTTGGGGTTGGCCAGGAGCGTTATAATATTGTAATGAATGGTCTGAAGGAAAAAGATGGAGTAATAACTCCAGAATACGGAATGAACCTGTTAAAAGCAGCCCGAATGATTGATGAACCCGATGAAAAAACGGGAATTATATACAATACCCAGTGGAGTGCAGTATATAATAACAATCAAAAATGCGTAGATCTGGCTATCGGCAAAAATTATGATAAGATATATCATTATTCTATTGGGGAATAGGTAAAGCACAGGGGTAGCCGGGTTACACTCTAATGATATAATAACGCGATATTTAGTCCTGGAACCAAATATCGCGTTTTAATCAAAGTTTAATTGTCTTCCTCCAGGACAAAACGCCATGCGCAAAACCACTCATCAGGATGCTCATCAGGTGGACAACCAACACATTCAGTACGAATACGTTCATCTATCGCCCAGGCAAAACGGCTGTACTCTACTAAACCTGCTGATTTACACGGATAATCCGCCAGTCCTTTGCGTTTGCGGGCCGATTGTACCCGACAATCATTCATTTGAAAAACAATGCTGTTAGGACTTTCTTCAATAATAGACTGGACATTTATCTGAGCATACATGCGAAAAGCCAGGGCTCGCTTCAATCCATCAATACCGGCTTTTTCAGGAAGACCCAGGAAACTCTTAATCAGTTTGGCTTCCACCTGCGAATAACGCCCCCAGCAGGAATCGTTGCAACGTTTGGCATCATTCATGCCATAAGCTTTCTCCACTGCTTGAAACCACAGGCCATCCATGGCCAGCCAGTTTTTACCTATTTCCCCGGTCAACTCCACCAGCTTTTCCCGTGGTAGTTTTAGCAACGCTTCGGGAATTCCATCCTTTACTTCGAAACCTAAAGTCTTCCCCAGGCGGTCCATTTGAATTTTATTGATGTTTCCCCCCACCTCTTCCAGCAAATCCAATGCCCGTTCCATACCTAACTGGTGTTCAATTTCCCGGAACCACAAGGTGTGATGCACGGCCATACGGTGACCCATATTAATAATAAAACGGGCCAGTTCCTCCTGACTTAAATCTTCAATTTTCCGGCTATCATTGTTATTACTTTGTTCCATAGCAAACCCTCCCTATACAATTTTAATTGCTGCAATAATTGTCTTTGACCAGTCCTATGGCCAATGATTGGTGAAATGATATAACCATATCAATCATTTCCTCTTC
>CAZAZH010000158.1:0-3571 GCA_964489585.1 uncultured Syntrophomonas sp. | reverse complement strand
TCCCGGTTATTTGTACTTTTTTATTTATGATATTAGCCAGCGTAAAAAAGATGAAAAGCGATTAGTAAGAGGTAAAATTACTGCCCAAAAACAAGTAGCTTATTTGAATACACTACTGGATAACATGAACGAATTATTTTATACCTATGACCTTAATGGCAAGATTACCTTTGCCAATCAAAAAAGTCTTGATTTACTGGGGTATAAACCGGAAGAAGTAACAGCTATGACCTTCTGGGGTTTTGTACCGGAACGCCACCGCACCAACCTGGAGATTGAGTTTGCCCGTCGGCTTAAGGAGAAAAAGCGGGATAGTTATCATGTTACGGTAATGCATAAAGATGGTTCCGAGCGCATATTTCGTTTAAATGTAGCACCCATAATAGAAGATGGTGTTAGCAGAGGAGAAATGGTTCTGGCTGAAGACATTACGGAGCAGCGCCGGACGGAAAAAGCTCTGAAGAAGAGCAATGAAGAGCTACAGAACATCCAGGAAGAACTTACGGCAGTTAATGAACAGCTTACGGCTGCAAATGAACAACTGATTGCTGCCAATGAGCAGCTTACCGCTGCCGAAGAAGAACTAAGGCAGCAACTTGACGAATCTGAGGCTAACAAAGAAGCGCTGGCCAATGCTCATCAGCAATTGGAGGCCATATTTAACTTCCTGCCTGATCCTACCTTTGCAGTTGATGCTGAAGGCAGGGTAGTAATGTGGAACCGGGCTATGGAAGAGTTGACCGGGGTTAAAGCCAGAGAGATACTGGGAAAAGGTAACCGGGAATATGCCCTTATATTTTATGGTAAACGCAGGCCTACGTTAATCGATTTGGCTCTTGACTATGGTGATTATGATGAAGAACAATATTTATTTTTAAAACAGGATAGGGGAGTTTTCTATGGGGAAAATATTTGTCCCCAGATTGGTAGAGGTGAAACATATATCTCTGGAAAAAGCGCACCACTTTACGATCGCAGCGGCAGGTTAATTGGTGCTATTGCTTCACTCCGTGATATTACTGAAAACCGTAAAGCTCAACAAGCTTTGCAGGATAGTGAGGAAAAATACCGTAATATTATCGAAAGTATTGAAGACGGATATTTTGAGGTTGATCTGGCCGGTAATTTTACCTTTTTTAATCTCTGGTTAATAAAAGTGCTGGGGTACTCAGCCGATGAGTTGCATGGCCAAAGCTACCGGTTGGTTATGGATGAGAAAAACGGGCGCAAGATATATGCGGCGTTTAACCGGGCATTTAACACCGGTCAGTCGGTAAAGGAATTAGATTGGCAGGTATTAAAAAAAGATGGTACGAACCTGTCTGTTGAAACTACCGTATTACCTATTAAGGACCATATGAGAGTAGTGGGTTTTAAGGGGTTAGTACATGACATTACTGAGCGTAAGCAGGCAGAAGAGGCATTGCGCCAGTCAGAGAATCTTTACCGTACCATTTTTGAAACTACTGGTACGGCTACTATTATTATTGAAGATGATATGATTGTTTCACTGATGAATAGTGAAATGGGAAGATTAACTGGCTATAGTAAAGAAGAAGTTGAAGGTAAACTGAAGTGGCTTACGTTCGTTGACCCTGGGGATCATGAGCGAATGATTAGCTATCATAAAAGACGAAGGGAATCTCCGGATATGGCTCCCAGGAACTACGAGTTTAAGCTCCGAACGCGGGATGGGGAGGTAAAGGAGATAATGCTTACTATTGCCATGATTCCTGATACTAGCCAAAGTGTTACCTCTCTTCTTGATATCACTAATCGTAAGATGTTTGAAGAAGCCCTGGCCATTAGCGAAGCCCGCTACCGGGGGATTGTAGAAGACCAGACCGAACTTATCTGTCGCTTTTTACCAGGTGGTGAGCTTACTTTTGTAAATGAAACTTATTGCGGTTACTTTGGCAAAAAACGTCATGACTTGCTGGGAAAAGATTTCCGCACCAGTTTTTTTGAAGAAGATTTGCCTATGGTTGAGAGTGAAATTGCCCGCTTAAGCTATAGAAACCCGGTTACTACCATTGAACACCGGGTTGTCTTGGATGGAGAAATACGCTGGCAGCAATGGACTCACCGTGCTTTGTATAATGAAAAAGGTTTATTGGTTGATTACCAGTCAGTAGGTCGAGATATAACTGAGAGAAAACTGGCAGAAGAACAATTGCGCTACTTAAGTACCCATGATGCGCTTACCGGCTTACGGAATCGCCGCTACTTTGAAGAACAAATGAGTTTAATGGAGAATGGTGATTTTGATCCAGTGGGGTTAGTAATGTGCGACGTGGATGGGTTGAAAATAGTAAATGATACCCTGGGTCACGATAAAGGTGATTTGTTGCTTAAAACAGTTGCCAACCTGATAAACCAGTGCTTCCGTAAAAATGATATAGTAGCCCGGGTAGGCGGAGATGAATTTGCTATTCTTCTTCCTCAAACCTCCCACGATACAGTAAAACAAACACTGAACCGTATCAGGCAAAAAGTAAAGGATTATAACCAATATACTCCCGAGCTTCCTTTGAGCATATCTGTAGGTTATGCAGTGCGTACTTCACCTGGAACTACTATAAGCAGTATATTTGAAGAAGCCGATAATAATATGTACCGGGAAAAATTACATAGCCGTTTAAGTGCCCGCAGCTCCATTGTACAAACCATGATGAGGGCTCTGGAGGCCCGAGATTTTATTACTGAAGGGCATGCTGACCGGTTACAGGCGCTGGTGGTTAAAATGGCCCGGGCGCTCGAGCTTTCGGAAGGTACCATAAATGACCTGCGCCTGCTGGCGCAGTTTCACGATATAGGTAAGGTAGGAGTACCCGATTCCATTTTGTTTAAAAAGGGGTCCCTGAGTAAAGCAGAATACTCTATAATGCAACGGCATTGCGAAATTGGTCATCGTATTGCCTTGTCAGCACCAGAATTAGTTCTGATTGCAGATTGGATTCTCAAGCATCATGAATGGTGGAATGGTGAGGGCTACCCGTTGGGCTTAAAAGGTATAGATATTCCGCTGGAATGTCGTATTCTGGCTATAGCGGACGCCTATGATGCCATGACCAGCGACCGTCCTTATCGTCAGGCCATGAGCCACGCACAGGCGGTTGATGAGTTGAAAAGATATGCGGGAATTCAGTTTGATGCCAGTCTGGTACAGTTGTTCATAGAAATTGCATGTGACGACAATAGAGATAAGCTGAATTAGTGCCCCCTGGGCATCGGGTAGCTTGGGGGTATTAGCTCCATAACCGGGAGGATTACCCCCGGGGTTCGGTGGTCGGTGAGGTAGCCCGGCATGAGCCAAATCTTTTGCTTAATGCCGCTGAGTGGCAGGGGTCTGCCCCTACAAACTCTTGCTTACCTCTCCCCTCACTTCTTACCACTAACGGCTAATATCTGAAGTCGGATGCCTGACGACCGACGACTTATACTCCGCACCCCTCACGCTATACAAATACTTAAGTTATAAATTCGGCATTATTTAGAAGAAAACTTTGGTCAGTGCTTATTTTATATTAAAAACAGAAAGCGTTGCAGTCTTATGGTATTATTAATACGT
>CAZAZH010000157.1:0-3627 GCA_964489585.1 uncultured Syntrophomonas sp. | reverse complement strand
AATAAACGTTGCTGAAGTTGCCATGAAAGGCGGTATGGGCATGAGCCCGGTTTCTTTGGAACAGGTTCTTTCCTGGAACCCTGATGTAATTATCAGCTGGAATAGAACCCAGGGTGGTTATTTTGACAAAATAATGACTGATTCAAGTTGGAAAGGTATTTCTGCGGTACAGGATAAAAAAGTCTATGCGGTACCCAGTGGTCCATTTAACTGGTTTGACCGTCCTCCTTCGGCCAATCGTATATTAGGTATTCAATGGCTGGGTAATCTGCTCTACCCCGATGTTTATAAATATGACATGGCTAAAGAAACCCGGGAATTTTATAAAAAGTTCTACCATTATGACCTTACGGATGAAGAGTTGACTTTCCTGCTGAAGGATTCCGGTGGCATTTAGTTTCAATATATAAGTTTTATGGTGGGATTGTCATAAGGAGGATTGCTTAAGTTGAAGTGTACGATTTGCGAGAGGTTTTGTAAGATACCCGAGGGTAGGAGTGGGGCTTGTGGGCTCTATCTCAACCAGGGTAATGAAATTGTGGAACGTTACCCTAACCGCTACCTGATAACCACCCCAATTTCTATTGAAACTATGCCCATGTTGCATTATTATCCGGGCAACAAGTTTTTACAGGTGAGTACTGCCGGCTGTAATTTCAGCTGTTCCGGATGTATCTCCACGGTGATAGCAAAAGAGATGGAAGCAGATAGTCAGGCTCTGCGTTATCTGGAACCCGAGAAAGTAGTTGCTATGGCCAAGAAACAGGAATGCCTGGGGATTACATTTCTAATTAATGATCCCCTGGCTTCCTTTATTACCTTTACGCGCCTGGCTCAGGCGGCAAAAAAGGCAGGACTGCTGGTAGGGTGCTCTTCCAATACTTATTTTAGTGAAGAGTCTCTGGCCAGTATTATTCCTTATCTTGATTTTATTAATATTGGAATGAAAGGTCTCAGCGATGAGACTTACCGCCGTTGTGGGGGAAACAGCGTCGCTCCAGTTTTACGTAACCTGAAAACCCTTTATGATACCGGGGTACATGTGGAAGTGTCTTGTATTCTGGAGAACGATAACAAGCAGGAGCTGTTGCAGTTAGCCCGAATAATATCTGACATTTCGACAGAAATTCCCCTGCAGGTGATGCGATTTATTCCCTTTGAGGATGCCGACCCCGAACGGGAGATATCCATCCAGGAAGCGGAAGAGTTTTTATTGGAAGTAAAGCAGTATTTGCCTTATGTTTACCTTTTCAACTCGCCGGGTACCTCTTACCTTAATACTCCCTGTCCCCAGTGTGATTCTACTCTTTATCGCCGCGATTTCTATGGACCTATGGGAGCCAAACTAAAAAATTTGCCCGAAATCCACGAGGCTGCAGGGTTCTGTCCTCATTGTGGACAAGCTTCACCTATAGGGAACGGTGCTCCTGCTGACCCTTATCAGGAAGGAGGGTTTGAAGGGGGATACCCTTTTACCCGCGCACTGGAGATGATTCAAGCTATTCTTATTACCCTGGGGGTTGAGGAGAAAGGGGAGGTAGCAAAGGTTTGGGGAGAGGTGCTCAAGGAGCAGCGCTTGCAGGAGCTGCATCACCAGGTCCAGAATCCCCAATCCTATCTGGCACTTGTCCGTCGCTATGGGCAGATGGCTGGTCGTAGTCTCCAGGCAGAAGCTCTGGCCGGGTATATGGAAGAAAAGATAGCCCTTATCGAAGCCGGATATCCCCGTATTAAACGGCGCCCACGAGTTTATTATTGCATGGGTAAACCTTTGTTTGCCATTAAAGGTGAGCGTCTCGAAAACAAGCTGGTGGAAACGGCCGGAGGGTACAGTGTTAATAAGGAAATTGCTATCGAGGGACGCCCCGGGGAGACTCTAACTCCAACTGAGCTTATGACACTTAACCCGGAGGTTGTCTTTATATCTGCCTTTATATCTACCCCGGTGGAAAGTTTTTACCAATCTTGCAAGGAAAATAGCATAGATATTCCTGCAATTCGTGATAAAAGAGTTTATCTCCATCCGTCTCCCAGTTGGGACTTTGGTAATCCCCGCTGGATATTAGGACTTATGAACATGGCTAACCTCCTACACCCGGATATTTATCATTTTGATATAGAGGAGGAAAGCCGGCATTTCTATCGCGAATTTTACCAAACTGATTATGAACCTTCTGCCATTAATCGTTCTTTTAGTAAGCCAACTATATACTGGAGCTGGAGGTAACTGCCGGGTTATTTAACGGCTAATAAAGGTTATGCGATTGAGGGGAGAAACAAACATGAGCTTTTATAACAAAATAGTTAGGGGAGATGAAACGTGGAAATTAATGCAGCCGAATTTGATCGGATGGCCCGGGAAGTTTTTGCACCGGTATATCCCGTACTGGCCGAACAGATTATTGGTCGTATCGGAATAAGCAAGGGGGTTTGCCTGGACATAGGTTGCGGAGGCGGGTACCTGGGACTGGCTCTGGCTCGGATTTCGGAATTAGAAACGATACTGTTTGATGAATCCCAGGATATGCTGAACCTGGCTCAGGGTTATATTGGTGAAAGTAGACTGGAAAGCAGGGTCAGAACATTACAGGGGGATGTACATGATATCCCCCTGGCAGACGAAAGCATTAACCTGGTCGTAAGTAGGGGTTCCATGTTTTTTTGGGAGAACCGGGTTCAAGCCTTTCGGGAGATTTACCGGGTACTGGCTGGAGGTGGAGCGGCTATGATCGGTGGTGGCTTTGGTAATGCCGAGTTACTACGGGAAATAGAAGTAAAAATGCTTAAAGAGGATCCGGAATGGAAGGAAAAGCGGCAGCAGCGGATTGGTCAGTCAAAAGTAGAAGAATATCGTCAGGAACTGGAGCAGGCTGGTATATCTTCTTTTAAAATAACACGGGATGAGGCTGGCCTGTGGATTATTATAAGTAAGACTGCTTAAATTGTATATCCTGGACTGCTATCAGGTATTTCACCAACTGAAGATTCACCTTGGAGCCTGCATATTCCAGGATGGAGAGGAGGATTACAGTTGCCCAGAAGTAGAAGTTTAATAATTTGGTTGACTATATTGGTTCTTATGCTGTCTTGTTGTCTGACCGGTTGTAGCACAAAGAAACAGCAGGAGACAACAGCACCTGGCATGCGTACGGTAGTAGATATGGCGGGACGGGAAGTAATAGTTCCCAATCAAATAAATAAGGTGTTTTCCACCAATCCGCCCGGTACCATTTTACTATATACTATGGATCCCGAGCTGTTAATTGGTTGGAATTATTACCTGGGAGAGGAAGAGAAGAAGTTTATTCTTCCTCAGTACCATCAGCTGCCTAACCTGGGTGGTTGGATGACTAAAGCAACCTGTAATACTGAGGAATTGCTGAAAATAAAGCCGGATCTAATTATCTATATGGGCGATATTGATAAGATGACCATATCCCAGGCTGATCAAATTCAACAGCAGGTCAATATCCCCGTAGTTATGGTGAACGGTGACATTACTAAAATGGATAAGACTTATGAATTTACAGGTAAGCTTTTAAATATGGAAAAACAGGCTAAAATACTGGGAGACTACTGCCGGGAAACGGTGAAACAGGTTCAAACCAAAAGTCAGAGTATTACCGA
>CAZAZH010000156.1:0-3641 GCA_964489585.1 uncultured Syntrophomonas sp. | reverse complement strand
GAGATTGTAGCTATAAGAGTTTATGTTCCGGATGTCGGATAAGAGCCCGAGCAGTTTACGGCGACCTCTGGGCGGAAGACCCGGCCTGTTATTTGAGTGAAGAGGAAATTAGGAGTCGATAGTATGCTGGTATCATGGAATACAACTAATCAATGCAATATGTTTTGTGACCATTGTTACCGGGAGGCGGGTGCGCGCCTGGAGGATGAACTGAACACTGACCAGGCTAAAAAGCTTATACGAGAAATAAAAAAAGCCGGGTTTCACATTATGATTTTTAGTGGGGGAGAACCCCTGATGCGCCCGGATATTTATGAGCTAGGTGCTTATGCCACCGAACAGGGTTTAAGGGCAGTTCTGGGGACTAATGGTTCCCTGATTACCCCTCAGGTGGCTACCGCTCTAAAGGAAGCCGGTTTTATGGCCGCCGGGGTTAGTTTGGATAGCCTGGATCCGAAGAAGAACAACGCTTTTCGTAAGCTGGAACGGGCTTTTGAACTTACTTTAGAAGGCATGGAGAACCTTAAGGGAGCCGGTTTACCATTTCAGGTGCATACCACCGTAATGGACTGGAATGTCGATGAACTAGAAGGACTTACTGATTTTGCTGTTGCGATAGGTGCTATGGCTCATCATATCTTTTTCCTGGTGCCAACCGGACGAGCAATTAATATCGAAGAAGAAGCGCTGCGAGTAGCCGAATACGAAAAAACTATAGCCCGGGTAATGGAGAAACAAAAGCAGGTTAAAATTGAGATAAAACCTACCTGTGCCCCCCAGTTTATGCGGGTGGCAGACAAGAAAGGGATACCTGTTCGTTTCAGTCGCGGATGTTTGGCGGGAATTAGTTATTGCATAATTAGCCCCCGGGGGGACGTGCAACCCTGTGCTTATATGGATATCCGCCTGGGTAATGTAAAAGAAAAAGCCTTTGATGAAATATGGCAGGAAAACGTTATGCTGCAGGAATTACGTGCGACAAACTATAAAGGTAAGTGTGGCGTTTGCGATTATAAGGACCGTTGTGGGGGATGTCGGGCGCGAGCCTACTACTACAGCGGCGGGGACTATATGGCCGAGGACGAATGGTGCCTGTACCAGCCCCGGGGGCATGAAAGACATGAATAATTTGGACAGCTTGGATCGCCAACTCCTAAATCTGATGCAAAATGATTTTCCTCTGACTACACAGCCGTATCTGGATATGGCCAGGAAGCTTGATATTAGTGAGGAAGAAGTATTAAGTCGTATCCAGGCTATGAAACAGAATGGTATTATCCGCCGTACCGGGGCGATTCTGGATTCACAGAAAATGGGGTTTTATTCTACCCTGTGCGCTTGCCGGGTGGAAGAGGAAAGAATAGATGAAGTAGCTGCTATTATCAACGGGCAAAAAGGTGTAACCCATAATTATGTGCGGGACCACTATTACAATGTATGGTTTACCTTAACCGCTCCATCTTATGATGAAGCCATGAAGATAATAAGAGATATGCAGCAGGTTGCTCGAATTAAGGTTCTGGCTATGCCGGCTATAAAAACCTATAAAATAAAAGTTAGTCTGAATATGGGTGATAAGGATGAAGGCTAATATTGATAGAGAAATAATAAGGTTTATCCAGGGCGATATTCCGGTAGAACCACGTCCTTTTGCCTCCCTGGCTAACCGGCTTAATCTGAGTGAGGAGGAAATAGTCGAGCAGGTCAGGGATTTACAGGACCAGGGTATGATAAGACGCTTTGCAGCTATTCTACGTCACTATAATGCCGGTTTTAATATAAATGCTATGGTTGCCTGGAAGGTTGCATTAGAGGATGCTGATCGGGTGGGAATGATTATGGCAGGATTTGATGAGGTAAGTCACTGTTACCTGCGTGATGTACCCGAAGAGTTTGGTTATAACCTGTTTTCTATGATTCATGCCCGCAGTGATGAAGAAATTATAACTCTGCTTAAACAACTAGCCTCCCAGACGGGGTTAAGTGACTATATTATTATCAAAAGCATTCAAGAGTTAAAAAAGGTAAGTATGGAATATGTTTAAAGAATTAAGAATTTATCGTTAATAATTTTGAATTATTAAATACTAATGTTAGGGGGGGCAGAAGGTGAAGAGACAGAGATCAGAGGAGCTCTTTGCCAGGGCTTTAAAGTTAATGCCCGGGGGGGTTAACAGTCCGGTCCGAGCTTTTAAAGCAGTCGGCCAGAACCCGCTTTTTATTCAAAAGGCCAGTGGTTCTAAAATTTATGATGTTGATGATAATGAATACATCGATTATGTTGGTTCCTGGGGACCACTAATTTTGGGCCATAGCCATCCGCAAGTAGTTGAGGCTATATGCGAAGCTGCTCAAAGAGGAACCAGTTATGGAGCACCTTGTAAAGACGAAATCGAACTGGCCCAACTCATCACCGACGCTATACCTTCAATGGAACGAGTTCGTATGGTTAATTCCGGGACGGAAGCAACTATGAGCGCTATCAGACTTGCTCGTGCCTATACCGGGAGAAACAAAATAGTTAAATTTGAAGGCTGTTATCATGGACATGCTGACGCTTTTTTACTAAAAGCCGGCTCTGGCTTATTAACCGCCGGTATTCCCAGCAGTCCAGGGGTACCAGAAGCTGTAGTTCAGGACACGTTGGTGGCCAGGTATAACGACCTGGACTCGGTAATAAAACTGTTTCAGGAATGGGGTCGGGAAATTGCGGCAGTAATAGTAGAGCCAGTAGCTGGAAATATGGGACTGGTACTGGGGGAACCGGAATTTTTGCAGGGTCTACGAAGTATTACTGAGCTCAATGGTAGTTTGCTAATTTTTGACGAAGTAATCAGTGGTTTTCGGGTATGTTATGGTGGCTTTCAGAACATTAGCAACATAATTCCGGATCTCACTACTTTGGGTAAAATCATTGGTGGAGGATTACCGGTAGGAGCTTATGGTGGCCGCAGCGAAATTATGGAACAGGTTGCTCCCAGCGGCCGTGTATACCAGGCCGGTACCTTGTCAGGAAATCCGCTGGCTATGGCCGCCGGTGCTGCTACCCTTAAAATACTAAAAGATAACGATTGGTACGACCGCCTGGAAGTAATGAGTTATGTTTTGGTTACCCAGCTTAAGAGCGCTTTTGAAGATCATGACCTTTATTATAGCATCAATCATCTGGGTTCTATGTTTTGTACCTTCTTTACGGAAAACGATGTAGATAGCTATGATGCGGTAATGACCTGTGATACTCAGAAGTATGCCCAGTTTTATAGGGAGTTATTAAAGGAAGGCATATACCTGCCGCCGGCCCAATTTGAAGTTAATTTTTTATCCTGTGCCCATAATCTAGAAGATATAGATAAAACCATAGCTGCAGTAAACCGGGCTCTGGACAGGATTGCCCAGGGAGGGGAGTTTATTGGATAATGATTGGGATGTTTTTATTACCAAGTTTGAAGCGCTTAGTAAGATAGATTTGAAATCCTATAAAAGGCCGCAGATGGAAAGGCGTATAAATAGTTTTATGCGCA
Source organism: uncultured Syntrophomonas sp. (assembly GCA_964489585.1). Taxonomy (GTDB): domain Bacteria; phylum Bacillota; class Syntrophomonadia; order Syntrophomonadales; family Syntrophomonadaceae; genus UBA4844. The sequence goes on along the minus strand of CAZAZH010000156.1, from coordinate 120 downwards.
GTGTCAGTAGCAATAATTATAGTGATTTTATTAATCTCTTAAAGACTAATAAAGAAATATATCGTAAATTTCTTGACCATATTACTATAAATGTATCTGAATTCTTTCGTAATTCCAATC
>CAZAZH010000155.1:0-3664 GCA_964489585.1 uncultured Syntrophomonas sp. | reverse complement strand
CCCGGACATATTGCCACGTATTGGCTGGCTCAGATTTTCATTTTAATAAATACTTCGGCCAGTTCGGGGTCGAATTGACTGCCGGCGCAGGAACGGATTTCTTCCAGGGCCTCGTCCGGGGTTATTGCATGATGGTAGGGACGATCATGAGTCATGACGTCAAAGGCATCAACAATACTTATCATCCTGGACAGAAGGGGGATATCTTCCCCTTGCAATTCATATGGATACCCCCTGCCATTCCAGTGTTCATGGTGATGGAGTATAGCTTCGGCTATGGATATCATTTCTGGTATAGAGGAGGCAATATGAAAACCTTTTTGGGAATGGGTTTTCATAATTTCCCATTCTTCAGCACATAGTGGCCCAGGTTTTAGGAGAATCTCGTCCGGCATTCCTAGTTTTCCTATATCGTGTAATAAGGCCAAAAGGCTGAGGTCATTTAATAAATAGTCGGGCAGTCCTATTTTTTTACCCAGGCTTACCGCCAGTTGTCTGGTTCTTTCCATATGCTCCATAGTTTCAATATTTCTCTCCTCCAGTGCCTTTTGCAGAGTAATTATGAGAGCATTTCTGATACTGCGGCTTTCCAGCATTTTCATTTTATACATATGTTCATCGGCCTGTTTTATTATATTGTTAATTGCAGATCCTGTTTCAGTTTTCAGGGCAAAGCCAAAAGCAATGCTTAGCGGGGCTGAAAGCGAGCTTACTTTTGAGCAGTTTTTTCGTATAGCTTTAATTAATTTTATAATTTCATCTTCACAGCTTCCGGGTAGTACTATGGCAAATTCATCGCCGCCTATCCTGGCAACCAGGCTATCTTTGGGACAGGTATCGGAAATTATTGCGGCCGCCTCTTTTAACAGTAAATCTCCGCTTGCGTGGCCAAAGGCATCATTGATTAGTTTTAACCCATTAACATCACCAATAATAATGCCAAGAGGATAGTTTTCTTGCCGGTCCATCTGCTGTAACTCAGTTTCGAAATACGAGCGGTTCTTCAGCCCGGTTAATTGGTCATGCCTGCTCATGTATTCCAAACTCATCATAGCCTCTTTCAAATCGCTAATATCAGTAAGCACTATTAGTATGCCGATGGGTTTTTCCTTTTTATCCTTAAGCACCACCCTGGTCAATTTGTAAAATCTCTCTCCCTCATTTTCTGGGATAGTTAATATTTCATCTTCTGTCGGTAGCCTGGAGACGAAGTCAGACCAATTGTAGGGAAAATTCTCCGTGGATTGTCTGATTAATTGGCGACGCGAAATCTTCAGCAGCCTGGCTGCCGCCTGGTTAATATCCAAGAGCGTATCGTTGTTATCAATAAGGAGAACCGGGTTGTCCATATTTTCCACAACTAAATCCCGAGCCAGGGGTATTACTTGCACCGGGCGGTAAACGAAGAGCGCATAATAAATAAAGAGCATGGATAGTATCAAGGCCAGGGGGGTAGTCTCTAGCGGTAATTTCAAGTTAAAGCCGGAATCAAAAATAAAGTTTATCAAGGTTGGTATAGTGATTCCTACCAGTATGAGGCCGGGCCTGCTCCTGTATACCCGGGGTTGGCGCAGAAAGTCAATTAGAAATAGTAATATGGTAAGCCCTATCAATGCATAGCTGTAGCCAGCATGTACGTTGTACCACCAGCCGGTTACAGTGTGAACTTCAACCACCTGGCCGATATTAATGGTTAATGAGGTACGGAACAGATGGTGGAAGGGGTTGGTAGCAATTATAGATACGGTAATAGTAGGCAGGACAAAGAGCAAACCGGGTTTATTGCTTATAAGCGGTAGTTTGATAGAGGTGTATTGTAATGCAAACATGAAAACTAAAACGGGGACATAGGCGATGCCAATGAATTTAGCCTCATGCCAAAAAATAATGGCATAATCGGCTCGGCAGAACTGCATTATAGCATTACACAGCACCCATTCGGCAAGTAGAGCGCCCAAAACGGTAATAACCAGATTAAGACTTTTCCCCCGGTACTGCTTACGGTACAAAAAAACTAAACAGGCGGGTAAACATGCAATTAGTAAATATATGGTTCCCAACAATCCACTGCTCATATGTGTGTCATACCCCCCAAATCCAGCCATATTAGATATATTTGCCAAATAGAGAAAAATACCTCTTTCATGGACTAAAATGGGACCAACGGCAGTGGTCAATAAGCAATAAGCAATAAGCAATATGTCCGGGGACAGTCCCCGAACTTATTTCTACCTCAGCTTCGCTTCGGGGAAGAATAAGTTCGGGGACTGTCCCCGGACATATTTATGGGGAGAGTTACCAGTGGAAGAAAACTGTGGCATGATTAATATTGTATATGGTATATTATGTATACATTGCATAATGAGGAGTAACGCGTGTTTATAAAGGAAACCGTAATAAAGTTTTATCATAAAACATCTTTTCGAGTGATTGCAGGGATCCTGGTGGTGGCAATGGTTGCCACTATGTTTCTCCAATCAGCTACATTGGTAGCTATCAGCCGCAGTGACAATATGTCCGACGCTGCCGTTAATTATCTGGCGGAAAACACCGAATATGTTAATAAAAATAGGCCCCAAAGAGTGGGAGAATATCTTAAGACGCTCGGGAATAAAGATACACTTGAGGATTATTATAGACTGGCCAGTACGCAAATTGCCAGGGAAGAATATAATGACGCCCTGGAAAATATCGAAAAGTGCATCTCTCTATATAATAATGAAGGGCCCGAGCTTTATGAGGATCTGTTATTGAAGCGCGGTTGCCTGCAGGTAATGATTGGTGATTATGATGCAGCCTTGAAAAGCCTGGACCTGGCTTTGGCCAGGGACCCGGCTGCAGCAGATATTTATCTGGTGAAAGCGCAGATACATGCCCAGCGGCAAAACATGGGCGCTTTGGCCCAGTGTTTAACTGAATATCTTAAACTGGTGCCTGGGGATAGCTCGATACGTGCGTTACTTGCTCAGGCTCAATTTACTAAAGGGGATTACGAAGCTGCTGCCCAGCAGTATGCTGAAATACTAGATAAGGAACCCAACGCCGAGGTCGAATACCTGTACGGATTAAATGCTGTGAAGGATTCTGATTTTGCGACTGGCGAGGCATCTCTTACCAGTGCCATCGCCAAAGACGACAGTTTCGATGGTATTTATTATTATCGCGGAGTCTGCCGTATGTCGCTGGGGAACTACCCCGCAGCTATCGAGGATTTGACGGTCTCAATAGAAAAGGAAGATATGCTGCAAGCCAGCTATTATACCCGCGGAGTTTGTTTGCTGATGGAAAAGCAATATGAAAAAGGACTTACGGATGTTAAGTATGCAGCAAATCGGAATGATAATGAGGAAATTACAAAACAAGCACAGTTGCTGATGGCTGAACTGGAAGCGGCACAGTCGATAGAGAAGGTGCAGCTGGTAAAAACGGCAGAACCGGGTGAAATAGCATTACCTGAAGTAACATTGCCACCTGAGACAGAGCAGAGCTTAAACGAATGATAAATAAACCAATTGTGCCCAGCAGATAATTTGGTAAAAAAGAAATTTTATTAAAGAGGGGATAGGTGCTGCATGGGGATTATCGCTTGGAAGAAAAAAGCCATGAAATGGAAGTTGTTTCAGTTTGCCAGCGCGCTGTTGATGGTGTTGCTGATTTCTGGCTT
>CAZAZH010000154.1:0-3730 GCA_964489585.1 uncultured Syntrophomonas sp. | reverse complement strand
ATACACAGGGGATTAAAACCAGGGTAAGCAAGGTCGAATATAACAAGCCCCCGGCAATACAGATGGCCAGTGGTTTGAACACAAGGTTTTTCCCCAGGGCCAGCGGCATCAGGCCAAAAAATGAAGTTCCTACCGTGAGTAAAATCGGGCGTAAGCGCTGAAACCCCGCCTGCTGTACAGCCTCATCCAAACCTATTCCTGCCCGCAGTTTTTGCTCCATAAATTCTATCAGGATAACTCCATTTCTCACCACCACCCCGGCCAGGCTTACTATCCCCATTAAAGCCATAAATCCCAGAGGGGTACGAGTAATAAACAGGCTGTAGAGGGCACCGGAACTGCTTAAAAAAACCGTTGCCATGATAATCAGCGCCAGGGGCAAAGAATTAAACTGTATTATGATAATCAGAAGCAGCAGGAACAGAACCACCAGAAATATCTTCCCAATTTCCAGAAATACTTCTGCCCGCGCCGTAGTTTCACCCTTGTACTCCAATTGGACGCCGGGGTATTTATGAACCAGCTCTTCCAGGGTAGGGCCAACACCGGTCAGAATTTTTTCCACCGGGGTATTAACATCTAAATAAGTCCGAATAGTATTGCTGCGACGGCAATTATAATGAGTAATATGGGCTAACTCCAGTTTAGCCTGGGGTTGGGCTACACAGTCCAGAGATAGCGGTTGTCCCCCTTCATTAAAAAGTATAAGACGGGACAAATCCTGGCCTACCCCTGCTGTTTCATCTTTATACTTCATCCGCACATCTAATAAACTGTCTCCATTATCAAATTCGCCAATTTTTATGCCCTCACCATACAGACGCAGAGCTTCACCCAATTGCTGCTGGTTAACGTTATGCATACGCAAGGACTGCCCATCGGGAACAAATACCAGTGATGGGGCTGGTAACCCCAGGTCGTCATTTACATTAAGAACCCCAGGTTGGGCCAGAAGTACCTGCCGCATTTCATCACTTATAGCCTGTAGTTCATCCAAGGAGTTGCCGGTAAGCCGCAAGGCCAGTGGAGCACCTACCGGCGGGCCTGATTCTACTACAGCAAAGCTAAAACGAGCCACGGGAAACGCCTGGTTAAGTTCCCGATTGAGGCGGTCTTTCATATGGCGAGCTTTAACTTTACTGCTATCAACAAAAACCAGCATATTGGCACAGTTTTGCCCAACCGCCGTAGCACTGCTCATGCCAAATATCCGCGGCATAGGAGTAGCATAAAACGCATTTACTTCCCTGACCCCAGGTTGCTGGCGAATAAAGCTTTCAATCTCGCCCACTTTATCCCGTGTCACCATTACAGTACTTGACGGCGGCAGTTCGATTTCTATAAAAATTTCTTCCCGCTCCACATCAGGGAAAAATTCCTTGGGTACCACGGGAATAAATACAAAAGCGAGCAGACTTACCAGCAGACAGGCCGCAGCATAAAGTCGGGGTTTATGTAATATGATCGGTAGGATGTTATTGGCATAATAAGCTTGTAAACGGCTTAAAGGTTGATCCAACCAGCCATTGCGCAGGGGGCCTTCCTGATCCTGCAGGCGCTCCCCCAACCAGTGGCGATAAACCGGCGTAAAAAAGAGCGCAGCCAGGGTTGAGACCGTTATCGTGGCAATTATCACTGCCGGTAAAGGACGGATGAAGTCCCCGGCACCACCCGATAGGAAACACAGGGGAGAAAAGGCAAAAATTATTATGAGGGTGGAAACAATTACCGAAGTTGCTACCCCGCGGGTCCCTTCTAAAACAGAGGTTAAAATACTGTTTTGCTGGGCAAGATAACGGCTTATATTCTCATTAACTACAATACTATCATCAACCAGAATTCCCAGCACAACGATAAAGGCAATCAAGGAAATCTGATTCATATCCACATTAACCAGAGGAAGAATTGATATACACCCACATAGAGCCAGAGGAATGGTTATTATCACTCCCAGGGAAGCATAACGGTTTAAACCAGCTGATGATATCAACACTACAAAGAGCATGGCCAGTAAAAATGCTATACCCAGACTGCGAAACATTTTACTTATAGCTTCAGCCTGGGTATATACCTGTTTAATTTGCACCGTTTCCGGTAATTCCTGCTCCATTTTACCCATTAACCCGGAAATCTCCCGGTCGACTTTGACCAGGTCTATCCCGGAACCGGCAAAAAAGCTTAGAGAAATTGCGGGTTTACCCTGATAAGTGACCATCTCCCGCTCTGCCTGATAGATTTCTTTGACCTCGGCTATATCGCCCAGGCGTACGATAACATTACCTGTCCCACCTGATAACGGTAAGTTAAGTAATTCAGCCACATCTGCCGATCGGTCTACCCTCAGCTTATAAACTGTTTCAGTTAAACTCCACTTGCCCGGCGGGGATGGTCTAATCTCCTTCTGCAGACTATGTATTATCCGGGTTGGGGTGAGGCCTGCAGCCAGCATCCGAGCCGGGTCTATTTCTAAAAGTATTTCCCGCTCCGGCATTCCCTGTATCTGTACCTGAGCTACACCGGGCAATTGACTAAAAGCCATTTCCCATTTTTCCAATAATGCATTGAGGGCATATAAATCCCCCTCCTGCTCGGCTACCATCTGGTAAATGGAAACTCCCTGCAACTGCAAATCAGTTTCCATGAGGGGTTCCTGCACCCCTTCAGGAAAATCGGCCCGGACCAATGCCAGCTTTTGCTGCACTTGATTCCAAACCCTGGTATTATCCCTGTCGGAATCGGCTTTTATAGTAATTTGCGACAAGCCGGGCTGGGAGTAAGAGCTGGTTTCTTTAATATCGCTAATACCGGCCAACTCAGATTCGATTTTCCCAGTTACATATTGCTCCACCTGGTTGGTCGTTGCTCCCGGGTATACGGTAGTAATCAAAGCCATTGGATGTTCGATAACCGGTATTTCCCGACGGGGAAGCTGATACAAGGTTATGAGACCGCTAAGCAAAATTAGCATTGCAGTCAGACCCACTACCAGACGGCGTTTCAGTACTTGCTCCAGCATACTATAATCCGTCCTTTATATTTACTGTTTCCCCGTCCCGCAAACGATGTAAGCCGCCGGTAACTACCAGACTTCCTTTTTGCAACCCGGATACGCATACTCTGCAACCTTCAACTGTGCCAAGAGTTACCTTTTGTCGGTGTACCCGCTTATCTTTAACTATGTAGACATAGGGAGTTTCTCCCTGGGCTATGGCTTCCACCGGAATCAGAATATGTTCTCCCATCTCCCTGCTATATTTAACCTGCGCCATAGTGCCAGGCAGCCAATCCAATTCAGGATTTTTCACCCTGACTTCAACTACCACCCGTCCAGTTCCTGGTCGAGCTACTTTACTAATACTCTTGATAATGGCCTCCCTTATCTTGCCGTGACACTCTACCTCTAGTTTATCGCCCTCCTGCCATTGTCCGGCTTCATCACCGGGCACCTTTATATTCATAAGCAGGCTATTCCACTTACCCGCCCGAAAGATGGGTTGTCCGGCCGTTATAAACTGTCCAGTTTTAACCATTTTCTCTGCTAGCCATAAGTTATCTGAAGCAGTTACTTCACAATTACCGGCATTCAGACTGCTTTCTTCCTGCTTAATTGCTGCCAGTTGAAGCTGTTTTTGCGCCTGTTCCCTATCGTGATTTAATAACTGCCATTCCAATTCACTCTTATCCAACTCAACCCGGGATACTGCTCCCTCGCGGTAGAGCAACTTGTTAC
>CAZAZH010000153.1:0-3746 GCA_964489585.1 uncultured Syntrophomonas sp. | reverse complement strand
ACCAATTTCGTTTAGCATATTTACATATAGGAGGAGTTCCTCTCGGGAGGTAACGTTTAACTTGGTATAAACACGTTTGGTATGGGTTTTTATGGTGTTTATACTAAGACATAATATTTCAGCAATCTCTTTGGCATTATGGTCTTGGGCATAGAGGACAAACACTGAGCGTTCTGCCGGAGAGAGTGTTTTTATATTTTCTGCAAATTCATCAAGAATAGTAAGTGAGAGGTTCTCCTGCCTGGCCCTTTCGTATAACTCTTCATTATGTGCAGCCAGAAAACTAATTAAATCGTCTATCTCGGCTATTTTTGTTCTGGGAGCGGCACTCAAATCCGTGGATTTAATCATATCCAGGCCTTCAGTAATCGGCTTTAAGTATCTTTGGCTTAAAATATAGGATGCTATGATACCCAGGATAATAAGTATCATTAGTAAACCAATTAATGATAGATTCAGTTTAGTAATCGAACTTACGAGATCATCCTCAGGGACCATTATAGCTGTTACCCACTGTTCATCACAGAAAGCTGAACCCTTAGGATATAAATTTACAGGTGTATGAATTCCCAGGAATGAACTATCCTGATTCTGCTTATAAGAGTAAAATGAACGACGATTGTCAGAAACCCTAAGGACATTATTATTTGCAGATATATTTCTAGCTGAAAAACCACCTGCAAATACGGATTGCTGGAATTGTATGGTTCCTTCAGTTATGGGTGAGAGTACACAAAATAGTCGGGGATAAATATTGTTGTTGGGCATATGAGTTAGTTTAAAAAGCATTGCACTTACTTCAATTCCACAAACACCAAAGACATTACCCTGGGAATCAATTAAGGGAACCGAGCAAAGCATGACTTCCTCGCTGGTATCTGGAAATGTTAACTTGGGACTCCAATAATACAGACGTGACAAGGGCAGGTCCCTGTTTGTCCGGGCGGCATTCGTAGGAAGATGGTAATACGGTGCGTCACTGACATCAAATTCCATCTTCCACTGGGCATGAAGGGATAGCAAGTTGTTGCGGCTAATACTGGGGATACCGCGCAGAATAATAATGGTTGGAGAGGAGGAACTAAGGATATTAGGCTCCATATTCTTAATGTATAAACCTGCGCGGGAGTTGTTGGCATTATCAAGAGCCGGATTAATAGTGGCATTTAAAATAAAGAAAACACCGCTGCTCTTAGATCTCTGCAGACAAAATAATGTGCGATCTAATTCACTGGATATAACTTCTTCCAGTATCTCCGGATGTTCTTGCAAATCAGATACAGGTATACCCAGCTTAGTCGTTTTATTTTCAATACTTCTGGATAATTCCTTGGAGAACTCAATAGCCTGGATCGAAAGCTCCCCATATTGTTGGGAAATGTCCTGCGAAGTATGCAACAGTTCATTTTCAAACATTCTCTGGCTTTCGGCCATACCTGCAGTAAATGTTCCAGTAATAAATAGAATAGCTATTACTCCCAGAAAAATGGTCAACACCAATACTAGCAAAAATAGAAAGAGCCTGAGAATCATAGGTGTACCATTCGTACCTGGTTTCTTAAGTTCTTGTTTTAAGAACTCTATTTTTGTAAGCAGTAAATTTTTCAATTTATAATAGCCCCTATTTGGTTAAAGTTCCACCAAAACTAGATCCCGCCCACCATGGACTATTTTAAAACTTACTAATAAATTCATCATATTTACCACTTGATACTGTTTCATAGGCCTCCGATGGATTATTGTTCTTCAAGAGTTCTGTGAAGGATTTTCTAGATTGAGTTGCAGTTTCCTTTAACTGGCTTTCATATTGTTTTTGCAGTTCGTCAATGTCTTCAAATAACGGTGGTATATAAAATTCGTATTCTTTTTGCATTATCCTGGAGGTTTGTAGCAGTTTCTTAATTCTTTCGTCGGAGATATTTTTAATTTCCTGGGACATAATCTCACCAAAGGCTTCTTCGGTTACCGGAAGATAACCGGTAGAAGACACGAAATGAAGATTATTATCTGGGTTGGTGAACCATTTTAGAAAAATAGCGGCAGCATACTCTTTTTCTTTGCTAGACTTGATTACACTCATACCTGCCCCTCGCTGTATAGCTGCTTTTTTTCCGCCTTCAAATACAGGATAAGGCAGAATATCCAGCTCTATCGGTTCAGAGGTGTTGTCCGCGTATGTAACCGTAGGAGAAAAAAACGATACTCCCGCGGTGGACCCGGTTGAACATATAATGTCACCCGTTTTGGCCAGGTCGGTGGCATATCCGTCATGTATGGCTACCTGGCCAAAAACCGCAGGTTTATAGTAACATTCCCACACCCTGGGATATTCTGAAGATGTGAAGTTAGTAACACCATTTTTTATAAACTCTGCGCCCATTTGCTTATATCCTATTAAAGTAAAATTAAACAGTGAATCGGGCATGAAAAACATTTTGCCGTCATTGGCGATATTAGGTGTTTGTGTATCCGTCCAATCGTAATAAAGTGCTGCTGTTCTAATAATACCTTCAAAGGTACCTAAATCCTCAATTTTAGCACCAGTATCTTCAGCAAATCTATCAAATAAAGTTTTGTTTAGAAACAAAACTTCTGTTGATTTGGCAGTAGGGAAGACATAGAGATGCTCTCCCTCTAATTGGCCTTCCTCTAGAAATTCAGGAATGTAAGCGGAAAGCTCTTGCAAAGAAAATTGCTCATTAAGATCAGCCAGCAATCCTTTTTGAGCTAATATAAGTGCTGTTTTGGGATAAGCAGTAGTAATATCCGGAAGGGATGGTGCCCCCGGGTCACCATTGGCAGCCATGGTCAGTTTTTCATGGAGGGTGGCACTGCCGGATATAGATGTAACGTTAATGATAATACCTTTTTCTGCTCCTACAGTATCGTTGAATTCATCGACCATATTATCCATAGTCTCTTTTAATTGACCACCATAGTTGTGCCAAAGCGTAAGAGTTACAGGCTTTTTAGGGTTTAGCTTTATAGAATTGTCACAGCCGGCTGATATTGGAAGAAATAGAAGAACAACAATTATAAAAACTGATATGTATTTTTTCAATATGTATCTCTCCCTATTATATAAGGTTATAACTGCGGAATTTGAAATTATCGATTTTATTAATTATAGCATTTTAATAGACATATAAAACACATTTATGGTGTCTTTACATACTATTTACAATCACCCTGTAGGTGATTATTAGGCTTTTAGAGCAAAATCACCCCTGGGGTGATTACTTTTTCAATAGGAATATATAAAATGTGGCATAATCAAAATTTTCATTAGGAGGTTTTTTTATGACTACTGAACCAAATGTTAACAACCAGACAGCGGAGAGCAGGATCCCAGACTTTGACCCGGGCGATATTGAAAAGAACAAAACTATGGCTGGACTAGCCTATCTCATCTTCTTTCTACCTTTATTGGCCTGTCCCGATTCCCCATTTGGAAGATTTCATGCTAACCAGGCACTCTTGTTGTTTATTTTGGGTTTAGGAGGAAGCATGGTTCTATCTATAATACCCATAATTGGATGGGTACTTTTACCGGTATTTGGACTTGGTGTTTTGGTTTTAGCCATTATGGGACTGGTTAATGGATTTGGAGGAAAGGGAAAAGAGCTTCCCCTTATTGGGAAATTTCGGATATTAAACTAAATTAACAGCAAAAGATTAGAGGGGTATCCCTCAGACTATTTTAATAATTTCTGTACGCGGTTATTAACTAAAAAGAAAGAGGGGAT
>CAZAZH010000152.1:2681-3761 GCA_964489585.1 uncultured Syntrophomonas sp. | reverse complement strand
ATTAGTTTTAATAATTGCTTCAATGGTCTGCACCTTGCAACCAGCTCGGGGTGGATCCAGGACAACTACATCAAAGGACTGATTTAAGCGGGTAATTACATCTTCACAGGGACCGGCATAGAATCGAGCATTCTGGATATCATTAATGGCGGCATTTTGTTTCGCATCCGCTACTGCTTGCGGGTAAAGTTCCACCCCGGTTACCTGGAAAGCATGTTGGGCCAGGCTTAAGGCAATGGTGCCAATGCCACAAAAACCATCCAGTATCATTTCCTTACCACGTAGGGTAGCATATTTGTGAATGAGTTGATATAGTTTCTCGGTCTGCTGGTGATTAACCTGTAAAAAGGCCAGGGGAGATATCCGAAAAGTTAGGCCACATAATTGTTCCTCTAGAAAAGGCTCACCCTGCAGCGTTTTAATTTTGGAGCCTTGACTGACATGCAGGGACAGATTAGCCGGCAAAGATGAAGCCCAGGCGGATAATGCTTCTCTATTACATTTACCATTAAAGACCAGGCTTATATGCCCGTTCCAGGATGAACGCCTAAGGCTGATTCCAGTTCCTGGTTGAACCTCCAGGCCGGATAGATTAGCGGCCAGGCTATTTTGAACCTGTTCCATATCCTCATGAATCAGGGTGCAGCCACCAAGGGGAATCAGGTCATGACTGCCTTCGCGGTAGAAACCCATTTGCATTTTGCCATTAACCATGGCGGTATGCCAAACTACTTTGTTGCGGTAGCGGTACGGTTCTTCCATGCCTGTTACCGGTAATACCTTAGTGTCTATTCCCCCCAAACGTTTCAGGGTTTCCTTAACCATGTTTCTTTTTAAATCCAGTTCCCGGGCATAATCAATGTGCTGGTAGGCACAACCGCCACAATCATAATAGGCAGGACAGACTGGTTCCCTGCGGTCGGGTGATGCAGTGTAAATCCCGGCTAACTTTCCCCGGGAAAAACGCTTATTTTCCTGTATTATTTCTACCTCAACCTCTTCACCGGGGATAGCATAAGGGATAAAGGTTGCTTTACCATTTATGCGGGCTACACCTTCTCCCCGGTGACTGATACCTTC
>CAZAZH010000152.1:0-2581 GCA_964489585.1 uncultured Syntrophomonas sp. | reverse complement strand
AGCAAATAATGGTTGGGTTGACTGGAGTCCAGGATATTTTTTATGAGGGCATTTTCCATACTTACCACCTGCCGCGAAGATAGAAATCCTTTGCGGGCCAGTTCCCCCTTTTTGTGTACCAAAAAGCGCATAAAGGCGTAAACTAAAAATTTTGATTCCCGACGAGCCGCCCAGAAAAGAAAAACGCCCAGTATAATGAAATTTATACCGCTAAGGCTGGTCCAGGTAAGATAAGCTCCTCCCGCAAACATTAAAGTCCCCAGGGTTTCTCCGCTCAAAGCAGCTGTCCGGGTGGCTTTCTTATATCCCCTGTGAGGCGATAACAATGCCCGTAACACCCGCCCACCGTCCAGAGGTAAGGCCGGCAACAGATTTAAACATCCCAATAGCAGATTAACTTTAACCAGCATATCCAGGTTCAGGGGGTCCATTCTAAGAGGCAGAAAATAAAAAACCGCTGCCATGGACAGGCTAATAACAGGTCCTGCCAGGGCAACGTATATTTCCTTCTCCGGGTCCAGGCCGGTGAAATCTTCGATTTTAGCCTGCCCTCCAAAGGGAAACAGGTCTATTTCCGCTATTTTTAACCCCATTATTTTAGCCATAAGGCCGTGGGCGGTTTCATGTACCAGTAGTGACCCTAAAATGACTAAAATTTCTCGGGCCAGTCCCAGGTAGACATAAGTTAGACATAGTAGTAAAAATAGCGGGTTTAGTTTTACCTGAACACCAGATATTTTACCCAGTCGCATTATTCAAAAAGATAGTTAACATTAAGGGGTCCATCCTGGTTTCTCATCTCCAAATATAGACTGCTGCCGGATTTACCCAGGGTGTCATTAAGATTTACCATACTCTTTTCTTCTACCAGCACTTCTTTAAGGCCGCTATACAATGTATAAATCTGATCATCATGCCTTAATAACACCGTACGTCCCTTGTCATCTCTGGAAATTTTTTCTACTGTTCCCGCCATCACCGGCCTGACCAGAGTATTTTCCTTGACCTTTAAGCTGAGTCCGGGATAAAAACTTTGTTCCTGTTCTTCGGGGTTCCAGTACCAGCCGTATTTTTGTTCCAATTCCAAATACTCACAGGGAAGCTGCATGGCAGCATCGCCCGATACCGGAACTAAAGCACCTCTTTCCCGGATATTATGTACAAAGGTAGCTGCCTTTTTTTCTATTTGGTAGTCTTTCATTACATAAGCAATTACCGGTTCTACCACTTCCCTGCTACCATTATTTGATTGCATGGCCAACCCCGCCAGGGTAACTATTACGATTACTATTAATAGACGGGTTTTAAAACTCCCTAACATCCCGCATCACCTCGAAATCAAAACTTGTACCCATTTCTATACAATATATAAATCCCCACCGGAATTTATGCCATTGATTGCAAGTGAATTAAGGTAATAACTACGTATTTTTATCAGCCAGCTTAACCACCAAACAAAGGGCTTTTACTTCCAGTTGTTCTTTTAATAAAAGTTTTGTATTTGATATTTCGTTACTGTAATATATAGATATCAGGAATTTTGAGGGGGGTTTTTTATGAAGACCAGGATAACGGAGTTATTTGGTATTGAGTATCCTATTATATGTGGGGGTATGCTCTGGCTGGCGACTCCCGAGCTTTGTGCCGCCATTTCTAATGCCGGGGGTTTGGGCAATATTACTGCCTGCAATTATAACAGTGGTGAAGAATTCAGAGCTGCTATCCATAAGGCCCGGGAACTTACCAATAAACCAATCGGTATTAACATCACTTTGCTACCTTCCATGCGTTTCACTGAGGAGATATACGATGACTTTTTTAAAGTATGTGCCGAAGAAAAGGTAACTGCCATAGAAGTCTCCGGTAAACCGGCGGTAAAATACCTGGATATGTGTCAGAAGGCCGGAGTTAAAGTCATGCACAAGGTGGGTGCAGTAAGGCATGCTTTAAATATTGAACGCTGGGGTTATGATGCGGTTATAGCCGCCGGTATTGAGGAAGGCGGTCATCCTCTGAATGATGATGTTGCCACCATGGTTTTGCTGCCCCGTATTGCTGAAAGTGTTAAGATACCGGTGATATCTACCGGTGGTATAGTTGACGGGCGCAGCCTGGCAGCGGCCTTGAGCCTGGGTGCCGAAGGAGTATTGATGGCTACTCGCTTTATTGCTACTAAAGAATGTGCAGTTCATCCCCGTATCTGGGAAGAGCTTATTAAACGGGAAGAACATGAAACCACCTTAATTTGCAAAAGCATAGGGCTGCAGGGGCGGGCCTTGAAAAATGACCTTGCTCGGCAAATTCTGGATATGGAAGCTAAAGGGGCTAAAATCGAAGAACTCATTCCTTTGTTGGCCGGGCAGCGCTCCTTGGATGCCTGGCAGACGGGCGATGTAGAGAATGCCCCTTTGATGGTGGGTCAATCCATCGGCCTTATAAAAGAAGTAACCACCTGCGCAGAACTGATTCAGTCTATGGTTGGTGATGCCCGGTCTATTCTGGAGAGAAATCTGGCGCGGTTTAATTAGACACTGATAAATATAAATTACACTGAAATCTTTTAGAATATTATTTAGCAGAA
>CAZAZH010000151.1:0-3894 GCA_964489585.1 uncultured Syntrophomonas sp. | reverse complement strand
GCTGCTGGTTAATACATAGCGAATTTCACCCGATTTGTTCATTCTTAACCCCTCCATAGTACTTTGCTATAAAGTATTCATTTAGGGTACGGAATGTTAATACGGAAATAGGCATTAATAACAAAGCTGTCTTGTTTATTTCTTCGAATTGAGAAATTGACTAATTGTTGAGAGTGAGGGGTAAGGGGTTAGGAGTGAGATTGTAAGGTAAACCCGGGGGTTTTAATTTCGTCGCTAATAAGACTACGGGCGAACACATGGGTTCGCCCGTACAGGTTACGTGTACCCCGAAAAAAGGTGCATCAAGCTTTATTGATGGTTGTGTCCTCCGGGCAATTCTTAATATATTTGTTTCTTTAAAACCAATATGGCTTTATCTAGCTGCAGGTCTTTATCCTCATCAGCATTATTTTCTACCACGTAGTCCGGGGTTATACCAACTTCATTTATATCTATCCCGGCCGGGGTATAGTATTTCTGCGTGGTAAGCTTCAGGGCGCCGCCATTACGGAGGGGAAATACGGTTTGCACCAATCCCTTGCCAAAAGTTTTCTTACCCACCAGGACTGCCCGCTGATTATCCCGCAAAGCTGCTGCCAGGATCTCCGAAGCGCTGGCACTATCTTCATTTACCAGTACCACCAGGGGAATATCCACTTTACCCTTGCCGGCCTGATAAACCTTCTCATTACCCTGGGCATCGACAGCGCTGACCACCTTGTCCCCATCCAGGAATATACCTGCGATAGCAATAGAAACGTCGAAATCGCCCCCACCATTGTTGCGCAAATCCAGAATAAGTCCCCTGACCTTCTTTTTTTCCAACAGGTCATTAATACTCTCTTTCATTTCCTCGGCTGAACGGGAACCAAATTGGTTCAGGCTAATATAGCCAATTTGATTGGCACTATCAATAACCCGAGCCTCTACTGAAGGTACATTGATTATCTCCCGGATAATCCGGAAATCATGTTCTTTGCCATCAGAGCTCCGATAAACACTGAGCAATAACTGGGTTCCTGGGTCTCCCCGCATCAGATGCACAGCCTCATCCTGACTCATGCCGAGCGTACTTTCATTGTTTATCCTGGTAATAATATCCCCGTGCTTAATTCCAGCCTTATACGCAGGGGTACCTTTAATGGGCGAAAATATTTTCAGTTTACCCTGGTCATCCTGCAGGACATAGACACCAATACCACCGAACTTGGCATCCAGCCTGATTTGCAGATCCTGCCAGGTAGTTTTATCCAGGTATTCTGAATAAGGGTCATTGAGTGAAGATACTATCCCCGAAGCCGCACCCTCCAAAACTTTAGCATTATCAATATCATACAGAGATTGGGTCTTAACCAGGCCCAGCACACTGACAAAGGTACTTAAACCACCGGCATTGGTTAAAAATATATACACCATTCCGGCCACAAAAATAGCACCCATTACCGCCAGAAAGGTGCTCAAGCCTTTAATAAAAGCGTTTTTCTTCAAATCTCCACCACCATATATTATCTTATTAATCCATCTTTTAGAGTATACCAGTTACTTCTTTTAATACTAAACCTTGATGCACAAATTAATTATATAGATTTGTTGCACTTTTATCCAATAAAATAAAATAAGCCAGGGGGATCCCTGGCTCATCGCATATATTTTATTTAACGTAGCCGATAGGATTGGTGGGAGTTCCTTTGACGCGGACCTCGAAATGCAGGTGGGGACCGGTACTCCATCCCGTACTGCCTACTTTTCCTATCGCCTGCCCCTTACTTACATTGGTTCCCTTGCTTACCAGGAAACTGGATTGATGGGCATAAAGGGTAGATAAATCGTTGTTATGGTCAACAATTATTACCTGTCCATATCCCGACATCCAACCAGCAAATATAACGGTTCCGCTATCGGCAGCTACAATGGTAGCTCCCATGGGCGCTCCTATATCCATCCCGGTATGCATTCTTCTTTCATTTAATATGGGATGAAACCTCATACCATATGATGAGGTTATATTAGTATACCCTGGCGTAGGCCAGGTAAAGGTTCCGGTACCCGCCTGAGAACCGGTATTACCCGACTGGTATTGGCGGATTATGGTTTCCAATTGCCGGGATTCCTGTTCCAGTTCGTTAAGGGCTTGCTCCAGTTTTTTCTTTTCCAGGCGCACACTGCCTAAAAGCTTCTGCTTTTCTTCCTTCTGGGAGTCAAGTGTTTCCTTCTGACCTATTTGGTCAGTCTGAATATTTACCAGTTCTTGTTGCTTAATTTCCAAATCACATTTTTTTAAGGAAAGTTCTTTTTTCTCTTTATTTATAGATTTAATAAGCTCTACATCTTGCTCTACTATGATATTTAAAAGATCGTAGCGAGTTAAAAAATCTTTAATATCAGTAGCCGCAAGTAAAACTTCCAGATAGGACACATCTCCGCCTTTTTCATAAATAAATACCAGCCGTTTACCCAGGATATCGCTCTTTTCAGCCAAAGTTGCCTCACTAGCCTTTATCTCTTCTTGAATCTCATCAATATTGTGTTCCAGATAAGTCATGCGGTCGTCAATATACTTAATCTCCGACTCGGTCTTATTAATGTCCTTATCCAGGCTGGAAATCTGCCCCACAACTGTTTTTTCCTTTTGCCGTGCCTGGTTTACACTACTGCGCTGCCGATCAATCTGTTGGTTGACATCCTGCAACTTCCGCTGTTGTTCCTGAATGTTATCTGCATATACAGGGAAAATAACGGTAATTAAAAACAACAATGATAAACAAACTGCCACCCCACTTTGTAACCTTCTCATCTCTTTAATCCTCCCCGTAAATATATGATTTAACGCGGGTTTCCCGCACTCAGTGTCCGATATTAACCCTGCACCAGGTCAAGATATTACTTTCCGAGTCGCAGATATTTTTCCAATTGGCATTCCACTTCTAGTCTATAAAAGTGTTTTTTATTTTAGACATCTAAAAATCGGTTTAACGATATCCAGGTCCCCAGGACCCCCAGAATAGCCCCACAAATCATAAGGCTTATATACACATTGCTTAATATTCCAGGGCTGTTAACCAGGGGCAGGAAAAACAGCGCATCCATGTGGTTAATCAAAGAACCGTACCCTGCTGCCAGTATTAAAATGGCTATAAGCCCCCCGACTGCACCTAGAAATACTCCTTCAATAAAAAATGGCCAGCGAATAAACCAGTCGGTAGAGCCAATTAGTTTCATCAGATAAATCTCTTTACGGCGGGCAAATATGGCCAGACGAATAGTAGTAGCAATTAAAAATACCGCCGCAAAAACCAGTAAAACAATAAATACCATGCTGACAATGCGTACCCAACGGGTTACCTTAAATAACCTTTCTACCACGCCCTGCCCATAGTTAACCTTGTAAATCCCGTCAATTTTATTTACCTGGACAGCAATCTGGGGAACATTATGCGGATTGTTCGCCTTAATTTCATAACTGTTAGGCAACGGATTCTTACCCAGAGTTTCTTTTAGATTATATTCTTTGCCACCATAACTCTCTTGCAGTTTGGCTAGAGCCTGTTCCCGGGAAACAAATTTAACCGATTTTACACCATTAATAGCAATTAGGTCTTTCTTAACATCAGTAATCTGTGATTTGGTCAAATCCGTTTCCAAAAAGGCTACTATTTCTACATCTGATTCGAGGTAGTTCATAAGGGCACCGGCATTAATAGTCAATAAAACCGCAAAACCCAGTATAAGTATAGAGATCGCTACCGTGGAAATAGTGGCAATACTTAGCAAACGGTTACGAGACAGTGATTTGAAAGCTTCCCTTAAAAAATAGATAATGCTTCCTGGCCTCATAAAACTATCTCCCCGGGCGGGTTATCGGCTACGATTCTACCCTGTTCCAGCATAATTACC
>CAZAZH010000150.1:0-3914 GCA_964489585.1 uncultured Syntrophomonas sp. | reverse complement strand
GCATATTCAGGGGTTAAAACTGCACCCCCGACCATAAATTTGCAGGGTAAACCCCGGGTCCGGGCCTGTTCGATTACTTTTTCCATGGCCGGCATGGTAGTCGTCATCAAGGCACTGAGTCCAATAATATCGGCATTTTCTCTTTCAGCTAAATCCAGGATTACTTCTGCCTTTACATCTTTACCCAAATCAATTACCCTGAACCCGTAGTTTTCTAATAAAACACAGACGATATTTTTACCAATATCATGTATATCCCCTTCCACTGTTGCCATTATTATAGTACCCCGGCTCTGGCTGGCCTGCTGGCTTAAAAGGGGTTTTACTATAGAAAAAGCCTTTTTCATGGTTTCTGCCGCCATCATCAACTGGGGCAGAAAATACTCTTTACGGTCATAGCGCTCCCCCGCTTCCTCAATACCAGGAATTAATCCCTGATTGACAATGTCCAGCGGTTCCAGTTGGTATTCATGGAGAGCTTTTTCCAGCAGTTTCGCAATCCCGTCCTGGTTTCCTTCCAGAACTGCGTTTTTCAATTGCTGGTTAATTGATATGTTACCATCTTCGGATTTATCAGTAGCAGGTTGTAGTGCTTTTATAGTTTTGGTTGAACCAGCCAATAGATTGGGTATATTACAACTATTACATATATCGTGCCGCACTTTACCCCCACCCGTTGGCGAGCCACCCTGATAGTCTTTATATTGTTTAATAAAGGCAGAACAGTTACGGTCGCGGTTTAAGAGTACCCCGGCAGCCATAATGGTTTCCCTCATCCTATTATCAAACGGGTTTATAATAGGAAGATCCAAACCTGCAGCCAGGGCCATGGCTAAATAAGTGGAGTTTAAAATCTCCCGGGCGGGGAGTCCATGGGAAACATTGCTTACTCCCAGCACTGTGCCTACTCCCAGTTCATCTTTTACCTGCCGCAGGGTCTTAATAGTCTCCATAACCTGAGACTGTTCGGCGCTGGCTGTCTGCACCAGACAGTCAATATATATATCTTCATCCCGCAATCCATATTCCCGGGCCTTTTTATATATTTTACGGGCAACTTCCATGCGCCCCCCGGCAGTTTTAGGTACGCCCTGCTCATCCAGGCAAAGTCCCAAGATGGCTGCCCCGTATTTTTTGGCCAGGGGTAGAATGAGATCTAGTTGCCGGTCTTCTCCTGTAGTAGAATTTATTAAAGGACGTCCGACATAATTTTTAAGAGCCTCTTCTATTACCAGTGGATTGGTAGAATCTATGGATATAGGGACGTCAACTGCGGCCTGAACCGACAGAACCGCCTGTTTCATAGCTGCTACCTCGTCAATACCTGGTACTCCCATATTCACATCCAGTACGGGCGCTCCCGCAGCTATCTGGTTACGAGCTTCTTCTACTACCATGAGCATCTGCCCATCCTTGATATCCGAGGCTAGTTTTTTCCTGGCAGTAGGGTTTATGCGTTCCCCAATATAGGCCAATCCTTCCTCCCGGATATTTACCCAGTGGCTACGGGAGGTTAGAGCAAATATTTTTTTCCCTGCCCTTTTTAAAGCCTGTACACCTCGCAAAGCGCTGGCCATGGCTCTAATATGCTCAGGAGTAGTTCCACAGCAACCACCAATTATACCGGCGCCAGCATCTCTAAGGCGCAAGGCATATTCCGCCATTTCCTCGGGACTATCGGGAAAAACGGTTTTACCCTCTAGTAAAAGGGGTAAACCGGCATTAGGTTCCACTGACAAGTAAACTCCAGAGTAATCACCCATAATCTCAATAACCGGTAAAAGCTCCCGAGCCCCCCCGGAGCAGTTAGCCCCAACCGCCAGAGGTTGCAGGGCTTCCAGGGTAAGCAGAGCAGTCAGGGGGTCAGTTCCCATCATGGTGCGCCCACTATTTTCAAAGGTCATATGAACTATTACTGGTAAACGAGTATTTTCCCGGGCCGCAATTAAGGCAATCCGGGCTTCACCTATATCAGTCATAGTTTCGATAGAAATAAGATCCGCACCAGCTTTCTCACAGGCTTTTACCTGCTCGCTAAAAGCGGCATACAACTGGTCGAAATCAGTATCTCCCATAGGTTGCAACAATTTACCGCTAGGTCCTATGGAGGCCGCAACCAGAACCTTATCCCCGGCAGCTTGCCGGGCTATTCTTACTGCTTCTGCATTTATTTCCTCCACCCGGTTTTCTAAACCATACTCCCTCAATTTAAAACTATTTCCACCGAAAGTATTGGTCTGTATGATATCTGCACCGGCTTCTATATATTGACCATGAATAGCGCTTAACATTCGAAAGTTCTCTATTCCAAATAACTCTGGACATTGCCCTGGCATCATGCCCTGTTCCTGCAGCATAGTGCCCATAGCCCCATCCAGAATTAATACTTTCTGCTTTAATAATTCCTCTACATTTGGCCTCATTTTGTAAAACACTCCCCTTTCACAACAGTTATAACAAAAGCCCCTCTAAAAATAATGAGGGGCTAAAACTGTCATTGCCTCTCATCTACCAGGATATCCCTGCAGGAATTGGCACCATACCTTAACAGGCGGTTGCCGGGTTTCATCGGGCCAGTCCCTCCACCTCTCTGGATAAGAGATTTTTTAAGGATTTTTAATCCTTAATTCTCGATTTTTAATTTAGATTATGCTCTCCGGGTATTACTCAATTAACGGGGTTCGCAGTAGAATCGTTATTTTCCTCCGTTTTAACTTCTGAATTTTCTTCTGCATTACTTTGGGTATTTTCCTCTCCACTGCTTTGTGTACCCTCAGTACTGTCAACGGTCCCGGTTTTAGTTTCCAAGATAGTTTGTAATGTTTCATTTTTAACTACCGGGGGATCATCAAATTTCATAGCGTTCTCAAATTCTTTTTTTACTCCGGAAGTGCTTTTCTTAAATTCATTTACGGCTTTACCCATCGATTTGGCCACTTCCGGCAGCTTGCCAGGACCTACCACAATTAAGGCTATTGCCAGTATAAAAACTAGTTCCCAGGGACCAATATTCCCAATGAAACCAAACATTTTTACTGCCTCCTATAATCCTCAATTCCTAATAACTACAATAGCATTATCGCTTTTTACATTGTACTTTGCTTTCGACATAAGTTCAATGTTTTTTAGTATATACACCAGGACAGTTTTGATGACTCATCTAGAAAGACTTCGTAATCCCCTGTAATAAAATAGCAGGCCAGTACAAAAACCGGCCTACTATAATAAGGGGTATTTTCTCTTTAAAGTCCGTTAGCGTAATTCGGTGGGAATAAATGCATCCACCAAACCGATTACGAAGGCTGCCAGCAGGCTGCCGAGCAAAGATACGGATAGATAACTGGGGATAATAAACTGGGCCACATAGATAACTACAGCAGCAGTAATAAATCCAACTATTCCACGGGAACGCGGTGAAATCCTATCACCCAGGATGGCTTCCACTATATAACCGAGAACGGCTATAACTACTGCGGCAATTAATGCTCCTACGAATCCTGATACCGTAATACCGGGAAGTAGATAGCCCACCAGGAGTAAAACCAGGGCAGATACTATAAAACGTACAATTGTACCCAGCATTATAAAAACTCCTTTCCAAGAAAAATCTTTTTTCATCTTTATAATGCCTTTTTGCTAACCAAACTATTCAATTAAATATACATAAAAAAAGTGGTAGTCTTTATAGCCTACCGGAAAGTTTAGCGCAAAAACCATCCTGGCTATATCACTCTGGATAAAGTTAATTGCCTATTTTATTAAGCCATATTTAATCATCTGTGTTAAAATAAGGTAAACTTTGTAATTGCAGGTGATATTGTGCTGGCCTCCCTTAACACTATGGTTATAAACGGTATCGAAGCTATTCCCGTAAAAGTAGAGGTAGATATACAGACCGGGCTTCCCGGATTTGA
>CAZAZH010000149.1:0-3920 GCA_964489585.1 uncultured Syntrophomonas sp. | reverse complement strand
TTACTTCACCTTCAGGGTCATTGGACTTAACAATAATTACATCGTAGAAGTCTCCCGTGGTAGTTGGTGCGAATTTTACGGTTACCACTATAGAGCTGCCGGGATCCAAAACCGCGTAAGGAGTCACATCGGTATAATCAAGCACATAAAAGGGCTCCAAAGGCAGGACCAGACTATTTATTGAAAGTTGACTGGACCCTCCATTGTAAAAAACGATGGTCTGCTCACTAGTTTCATTTTCAACCATACTGCCAAAATCAAGGCTGGCGGGGTCAAGTGTAATGTGAGGTTTTTTAACCACCGGTTGCGGAGGATTAACGATTTTATTAGACACCTTTTCCGTAATAATTGCCGGGTTGTAATCAAAATAGATTTTGGCTTCATTATCAATATTTGTCCCTACAGCTGCATTTTCACGAACTTTAATGGTAAATGTTACATAGCCTTCACCATTGGCCAGTTCCTTGTCGTTTACCGGCAGGAAACCAGCCAGAGCGTCTACAGGTGGCTCACCTGTTTCCGGATCTATGGTCTTAAATGTCCATTGGGCTTGTCCTGAGGTCAGGTCCAGGGTGATTTTCACATCCACCCACCAGTCCTTGTTTACATCGGGGCGATAATCTGGAACAGTTACTCGGGTGGAATAGCTGTTACCAGTTTTGGTGATGGGATAAACATGCCCACCAAAAGCAAAGCCGGTCGGTTGAAAACTGCTCCAATCCAAAGCAGCATCCAGATTGTCAGTTACTGTAAGCTCCTGCACCGGCGCAGTTGATCCGGTGGGAAATTCCGGTGGAGTAGTATCTGCTGTTTCCGCCATGATAGTAAAACTCCCGGAATCATTGTTACTCTTAACTGCCTGCTCATAATTGCTATTGCTAGCCGACAGCTCTATAGTAATCTGGGTAGGCGCTTCCGAATCCATTAATGATGATGCGGAAAAAGTCTGGGCAGCCGGGGCAACCTGGGCAGGGGTCGTTATGCTAAGGGTTTTGACTTCGGTTAGATTGCTGAATGAATCCTCGGCTACTACGTAAATAATATACTGGGTTTCCGGGGATAAATCGTTTATTCTCCAGGTTTTATCCGTATAGGCGGGCTGCTACACCTGCGCCTTTGATGTATTGTGATACTAATGTCCCTTCGGTATCGTACTCAGCAGCCATGCCCATATCATTTACCGGATCTGCCAGGAAACGGCGTTCATCGCCATTATGGATGACCGCAGTTTGATTGCCCAGGGCATCGTAGCGATATTCCCATACATCACCGGCGGTTTCCATTCGAATTAATCTGTTTTGGGCATCATACTGGTAGGTGGTAGTTTTGCCTCCGGATATTTTGGAGATCAGATTGCCGTTGGCATCATAGGTATAAGTAGTATCACCGGCAGCTACATATTGACTCATGTTGTTGGTTACATACTGGCTGGCAGCAGAACCTTTGCTGGCGGCTCTGCGGTTGCCGGCGGCATCGTAAGCATAACCATCCCTCCGGCCATCCGGGTAGATAACCTCGGTCAGCATTCCTCGGGCATCATATTTATATTGGGTCATGCCTTCCAGGGTGGTCATGGAAATTTTGCGGCCGGTGGAATCGTAGGCATACTTAAATTTAGATAGAAGTTCTCCTGAGGAACTGAAGTTTTGCAATGAAGTTAACTGCCCTTTGATATCGTAGCTATATATGGTGTAAACCCCGTTCCCCTTAGTTTCTTTGCTCATGCGGCCAACGGTATCATATTCATAGGTCACAATGGTACGACCTTTTCCATCCTTTACTGTCTGCAGCTTTCCGGCACTGTTATACAGGTATTGCAGGGAATAGCCGGAATGGTCCATTCTGCCTATACATCTGCCGGCACTATCATAGCTATAGTTGAAAAAGGAACCATCAGGATAGGTTATGCGGGTAAGCAGATTGCGCTGGTTATACTGCATCTGGATTTTGCCATGCTGATCTTCTACCAGGGTAAGGTTACCGGAAGTATCGTAGGAATAGCTAATCCAGCTGCCATCGGAAAAATCACGGCGGGTTATCTGGCCTTTAGCGTCATATTTGATAGACTCGGTCTGCCCCTTGCGGTCGGTAGAGGTTGTCATTTTTCCTTCCTGGTCATATAAATAAGCTTCCCAGGTACCGTCCGGGGAAATGATTTTTTCCAAATTTCCCATGGAATCGTAGCTGAAACTGGTTTTATTTAATTTCGGATCCTCAATGCTCATAAGCTGGTTGTCTTTATAGATCATGCTGGTTCTTTGCCCCAGGGGGTCAATAAATCCAGTTATATTTCCTTCCGGATCATATTCAATGCCTACAGTGCTCCCTTGAGGTTCGCTTACTTTAATCAGGTTGCCATCAGGATTGTACTTTAACCGGGAAGCTTCCCCGGCCGGGTCGACTTTTTCTATTATCTGACCATTTTCATCCAAACAGAATTTGGTAACGGCTCCGGTAGGATCGGTGATTAAGCATACCGCTGTTTCCGGATATTCAATCCTGGCAGGGACGGCATCATTTCCTAATTGCTCGGCTGCAAGCCGGCCCCGGCTATCATAGCTTAAAATTTTTACAGAGTTGTCCGGATAAGTGGTTTTTACCAGGCTGTGCAGAGCCCGGCTGTTTTCTTCCATATTGTAGGTATACGAGGTCTGCCGGCCATCAGGTGTTTTCACCTGAATTAAATGTCCGGTCCCATCATATGTATAGGAACTAGTTTTACCGAAATTATCGGTTAAAGCGGAGATTAAACCCTGGGCATTGTACTGCAGGTTATATTTTTGTCCGTTGCTGTGAATAATTTCTGATAATTTCCCGGCAGTATAGACTAAATCCATATGCGTGCCCTTTGCTTCTGTAATTTGGGAAACAAGTCCGTTAGCATTAAAAATGTACTTCGTTCCCGTTTTTGTCTGTAATTCCAAAAGGCCGTTATTCTTTTTCATCTGGTACTGACTGTTGCTTGATTCAAAGGTGCCGTTGCTATTAAGGAGAAAAACCCCCTGGTAAAACGGAGCTCTTAGTAACACTGAGCCGCCATTTAATTGCACACATGAAATATCGTAATTATGACGCCATCCCCACCCCAGAGGTCCCTGGTAATAGCGCTGATCTAAAGCCTGGGGATAAACCCGGGTGAACTCCAGGGGTATACCGGGTGTATTGAAAGCGGCATCGCTAGCTTCAGATAAGTTGGCCTTAATGTAGGGCGCAACCGCCTGGCGCACCTCCATAGCCAATAGTGGGTTCACATCATATACATAGCGGTCCATCCGGCTTAAATAGCCGGCATTTTTGCGTATAGTTTGGATATAGTCAGCGGTGGTTGAGCCCATCTGCTCCTTAAGGTTATCTATAACTGCATTTCTGCCTCCCGGCTCCAGGAAGGGGGATATGGAATTGAGAACTTCTTCCCAGTTAATCGGGGTATTGTCAGCTTGAACTACACCTACGCTATAGTCAATGGGACCGGTAGCGGTAGCCTGGGTTTCCACTTGAATAGTATGGCTGTAATGAGCCGGCAGTTGATCAGCTTGACCGTGGAAGTTGATGGCCAATAGCTGCAGCGGTTTGGTGGTAAAGGCCTGTTCGGTATTGAAGCGCAGGGGAGCCTGGGAGGGACTGGATACCACCAATAACGGTGATTCCATAACATAATTACTGTTGTTGGCATATTGCACATCAATTAAGTAGTTTCTAAAGGGACGCATGGAGTCCGGCACAGCTAAATTGACATCCAATACCGCGCCGGTACTGATGCTTAAGATAACTTTGGCTACATTGCCGCGGCTATCGTTTACTACCGCGGTAAAACTGTAGTTGCCGCTGGCGCTGGGAATACCGGAAATTATTCCGGTTTCGCTTTCAAGGCTTAGTCCGGGAGGAAGGTTTCCCTCAATACTCCATTGATAGGGGGATAT
>CAZAZH010000148.1:2177-3926 GCA_964489585.1 uncultured Syntrophomonas sp. | reverse complement strand
AATAATGAAATTATCACGACGGGACCAGGCATTACTGGCGTTTATGGTCATAATTTTAATTGGATTTGGTTTTTACTGGTTGGTATATCTGCCTATGAATAAGGACATTAAAACTTTTAGTGGCAGTAACCAGGAATTGCAGACGCAAATCGAAGGACTGGAGACACTGGTTAAAAACGCCCCGACTTCTACCGGTTCAACTGAGGATAGATTTGCCAGCCTGGATAAACGTTTGCCTACCGGAGATGAAATGATTCCCCTGCTCACCATGCTGGACGAAACTGCCGGTAAACATAAACTACCTTTTGCTTCTCTGGATTATCGGGGAGCAGAACAACCGGATGCAACCGGAGCCCAGACCCTGGTGTTTAGTATGAGTACCAAAGGCAAAATAACTCAGCTATTGGATTTTCTGGATGAACTGGAGAAGGCAGAAAGATTAATCAGCGTAGAAGATGTTTCTTTTGATGCCATGAGAATTGAGACCCAGCAAACAGCGGCGGCAGAGGTGGAGCAGAAAGCACCGACATATTACATAGCTCCCCCGGGAATCCCTGAAGCTAAACTGCAGAGAATAAAGTTGGAAGTGGTGGAAGAAAAGGAAACGCCGGTCGTTAATTCAGAGAAACCGGTGGCAAATAGTTTTCAGCCGGGCAGTTTTGAAATGAAACTAACTATTAACGCCTATTATGCTGCTCCAGATAAGGCAGCTAAGAGCAAAACTGCTGACGATAGTGGCAATAAACCGGCAGATGGCGCCCAAAAGGCAAAGGGGGAGGTATAGATGGTGGGGATGCTGAAAAAGCAATTGACATATCCATTTAAGATTATTGCTGCTGTTGTTTTCATAATTGCCATAATTGCAGGTTCAGCAACGGTTACTTCAGCTAAAGACTTGCCGGCATCTACTTTCCTGCCCTTCAATAATCAACAAACAGTAGACTTTAATATAACTGAACGCTGCATATATCCGACTGGAGATAATTATATTTATATATCCTATCAAAAGGATATAATTACCGGTGACCGCGATATCCGAGCGCAAAAACTGGATAAAGACGGTAAGGAAATATGGAAGAAAGTATATAATTTGAAGGGCCAGGATACTTTGCAGGTAATGCATATGCAGAAGAATGGCTTTGTGATGGCGGTGAATAGCCAGGAAACAAAACGGGATGTAATTCGGGTGCTGCAGATTAATAGCAACGGTGAAATAGCGTGGCAGCAGGAGTTGCCCTTAAAGACGGTAAATACTATTGCCAGTACCAATGACAATGGGTTTGTAATAGCCGGTACTACCGGAGAGGATGACCAGGATATCCGGATTATTAAGATGGATAAATCAGGAGTCTGGAAGGGCGGAGAAAAAAGTCCGTCCCGCTGGGAAAAAACATACACTAACCCTGGTAACCAGCAGGCCAATCAAATTATTCAAATGTTAGACAAAGAAGACTACAATGATGGCTACATTCTTACCGGTTATACCGATAGTAATACTAACGGCAAGCGGGATTTATACCTGGTTCGTCTCAATGGATATGGCGAGGTTAAATGGAGCAGAAACTATGGGGGCAAGGATGACGACCAGGGAATTACGGTTGCTGCAGCGGCGAATAGCAATGATGAACATATAGGATTTTTGGTTGCCGGCAATACCATAGCTTCCAATGGGGATAGAAAAATTTATCTCATTTATGTAGATAAATATGGTTGGAATCAAAGCTGGCCGGATTACCAGTATGTTCCGGA
>CAZAZH010000148.1:0-2077 GCA_964489585.1 uncultured Syntrophomonas sp. | reverse complement strand
ACCTATCCCGGCAGTCAGCGGGGGAATATGGAAATTTATACATTAAAACTATATTTGGAAGGTGTACTGGAACAGGATAAAACCATACCCCAGGAAGACCAGCTGGAAACTAACAGCGAGAGAATTGATTGGGAAAAGAGCACATTAAAATACGAAGCTATGCGGGATATCAGCAAGGAAATCAAGGATTTGCTGAGCCAGCAGCCCCATGTTCCCCTTACTGCCGGCAGCAGTGTTCGGGGAGAGATTGATTGGCCGGATAAGAGCTATTACCTGGGTAATTTAGTAATCGGTAAAGCTGATGGCGAAGGAACCCTGCTATTCACCAATGGTGTATGGTATAAAGGGGCCTGGAAGAACAATATGTTCAACGGTAAAGGCTACTTACGTTTCCCCAGTGGAGAGTATTACGAAGGTGAGTTTAAAGAACATATGATGCAGGGGAAAGGCATGATGAGCTGGCCTACCGGCGAAAAATATGAAGGTGAGTTCCTCAACAATCAATTTAATGGACAGGGCAAATTCACCTGGAAGAATGGAACCTTTTATAAAGGTGAATTCAGTAAAGGTGAAGCATCCGGCACGGGTGCCATCCACTGGCCCAACGGTGAACGCTACGAAGGACAGATGTCTAACGGTAATGCTACCGGAAAGGGTGCGTATTATTTCCCCAGCGGTGAATGGTACCGCGGAGAAGTTAAGAGTCTGGCTTTTGATGGTGTGGGAGTTTATTACTGGCCTGATGGTTCCTACTATGTGGGCGAATTCAAACAGGATCGCCTGAATGGTGAAGGCTACTATGTATGGCCCAATGGTGTACAGCAATGGGGATACTGGAAAGATGACCGCTATATGGGTTCTAATCCTGATGCCGCTAAGACCAGAGAAAAATGGTAAATTAAATGAGGCGTAAGGAGTTAATGTTAGGAGTGTCACCTGGCACTGCTGAAGGTTAGTCATAGAATAGAAAGAGGGAGGCTTAAAAGCCTCCCCTTTGTTATGTTATTAGAGCCACCTAGCGGGCCGCCGAACTGACCAACGGGACTGAACCATAGGCGAGTGTTTCCAGAACAGGAGCATCCTCACCCTTCTCATACTGCAGGAACCCGGCGTCAATCATTTCCTGGTCAATTAAGTACTGCAGCGACATTTCCATGGTAAGCATGCCAAACTGGCTGCCGGTAAAAATGGCGTTGGGTATCTGGTGGTATTTTCCCTCTCTGATTAGATTACGGATAGCATTGGTACAAATCATCAACTCGGTAGCCAGTACCATGCGTTCATTGGTTATGTTGGGAAGCAGGCGCTGGGCTATAACCGCTCGCAGGCAGTTGGATAATTGTACCCGTATCTGCTGCTGGTGGGTAGAGGGAAAAACATCTATCATGCGCTCTACCGTCTGTGCAGCGTTAACGGTGTGCAAGGTGGCTAATACCAGATGACCAGTTTCTGCTGCGGTAATGGCGGTGGAAATAGTTTCTAAATCGCGTAATTCTCCAATCATAATTACATCCGGGTCCTGACGCAGTGAAGCCCGAAGGGCCCGCGCGAAGTCTTTACTATCTATGCCGATTTCACGCTGGGTGATGAAACTCTTTTTATTTTGGTGTATGTACTCGATAGGGTCTTCCAGGGTAACAATATGGCAGGCCCGTTCATTATTGATGATATCAATCATGCTGGCCATAGTAGTTGATTTACCACTACCGGTAGGCCCGGTTACGAGAATAAGTCCATTGGGATAGCGCGCCATTGAAGCCACCGTCGCCGGTAGTCCCAGGTACTCCAAATCAGGAATCCTGGTCTGGATAATGCGTGCCGCTATAGCAGCCATTCCCTGGTGACGATAGACGTTTACGCGAAAATTCCCTACCCCTTCAATCCGGTAAGAAGTGTCAATTTCACCTTCCACCATAAATACCCGGTGGGCCTTGTCTCCCAGTATATCAAGTGCCATCTGTTCCAGTTCCTGCGGTTCCAAAATGGTATCATTAAGTTTAAGCAGGCGGGTATTATAACGAATAATCGGTGGTGTCTGTGGTGAGAGATGAACATCTGAAGCCCCAATCTTAACTCC
>CAZAZH010000147.1:0-3956 GCA_964489585.1 uncultured Syntrophomonas sp. | reverse complement strand
GTTGTCAATACGGTCATCACGCCGGTTATCATTTCGGCCCATTATTACACCTCCTTTCTTAAATGTTAGTATGCCCCTATCTTTTGTCGTTACTAGCCAGGTATTTTATCGGGAGCAAACGACAAAAAGGTGTTTAAATAAGATGTTTAAAGGAATTATTGAAAAAAGTATATTCCAAAATTCGCAACATATAGTTATAATGTATATAGTATGGTTTGACGGTTTGATTTTTCCCCTTACCGGATAGCATCCGGGAAGTATATAATGGCAGGATGGAAGAACGGTAGCATAATAAAGATTGCTTAACGTTCAACTTTTCTGCGGGAGAGTTGAATTTTTTTCTTTGTAGTATTGTAGTAAGGAATCCGTGGAACAGTAGGGAACGGGCCCTGTGCCGTTCCGTAATGGTTTAGTAAAAAATAGGTTTAGCCGGGGAATAAAAGTACAAAGGGTAGGAAGGTTAGAACGGTAGGAATAAGGGTGCAGTATACCTTAGTGTCTTGGCTTGGATTATGGTATGCCTGCATTTCTTGTAAAACTCCTGCGGGAGTTTTTTTATTTACCTAAAAAAGGAGGAAGTATGGTAGTGGAAAGATTTTGGGGAAGGAAAAAAGTAGGACGGAGAATGCTGGCCCTATTGTTGGTGCTGATGCTTATGGCAGTTGCTGGGTGCAGCAAAAAGGAAGAGACCCAGCCGACAAGTTCCCAGGACGTGAAGGCGCAACAGGTGGAATTAAAACTGGCTCATTTCTGGCCCAGTACCCATCCGGCAGAGACTCAACTGGTCCAGCCCTGGGCTGCGGAGATTGAAAATGCTAGTAATGGACAGGTGAAAATCACCAGCTATCCCGGAAATAATCTGTTGCAGGCTGAGGCCATCTATAACGGAGTAAAGAGCGGTATTGCCGATATCGGTATCTCCTGTTTCTCTTATACCCGGGGGCAGTTCCCAGTATCGGAGGTATTTGAACTACCGGGTATTACCTATAATAACTCCCAGGTAGCCAGCCGGGTAGCCTGGGAAGGAATTCAAGAATTTAACCCCAAGGAAGTACAGGATACCAAGCTACTTATGGTACTGACTACAGGACCGGGTGACCTCTATACCAAGAAACCGGTACGCAAGCTGGAAGATCTAAAAGGTATGGAAATTAGAGCTACCGGCCTCAGTGCCAAAACCCTGGAATGTGTAGGTGCTACTCCTATTGCCATGCCCCAGTCAGATGCTTATGATGCTCTTTCCAAGGGCATGGTTAAGGGTAATCTAGGACCTATAGAAGTTTTACAAGGTTGGAGACAGGCTGAGGTGACTAAATATATTACCAAAAGCCCGTTCCTTTACAATACCCTCTTCTTTGTAACTATGAACAAAGATAAGTGGGATTCATTGAGCCCGGAAAACCAGAAAGTAGTAGAAGAAGTGACCGCTAAATTTTTCGATGAGGTGGCTGCCGGTCTGTGGGATAAACAGAATCAGAACGCTATGAACGGGGCTATAAAGGAAAACAAAATGGAAATTATCACCCTGAGTCCGACAGAAACAGAACGCTGGATTAAGCTAGTTGAGCCGGTTCAGGTTGATTATGTAACCCGGATGAACAAAATTGGGGTAGACGGACAGAAGACATTGGACCGGGTAAAAGAACTGGCTGATAAGTATAACCAACAATATAAATAGGGGTTTTGCATAATCATTTACGCTTGTCATCCTGAGGCAAAGCCGAAGGATCTAAGACTCTTCGCTATCGCTCAGAGTGACATATAAGGAATATTGCAAACATCTCAAGTAGAAAACAGGGGAGGATTTTATAATGAAGAGCCTGGACAGCCTGGTAGAAAATTTGAGCCGGGTAATGGATCGACTAGCAGGTTTCTGTATAGTACTAACGATGTTGCTGATAGTTAGTAACATCATCCTGCGGGCAGTTTTTAAACATCCATTAGTAGGGACCGTTGATTTTGTAAATATTTTGATTGCTTTAACTATTGGCCTTTCGATTGCGTACTGTGCAGTTCAGGATGGCCACATAGCGATAGAGTATTTCGTAGATAAAATGCCGGCCTCAGTGGCAGCGGTGATTAAGCTAGTTATTAATTTTATGGCTCTGATTTTCTGGGGTTTTGCTGCCTGGTATATGATAGGATTTGCCGGTAGCATGAATGCCAATGGGCAGGTGGCAGCAACCAGTCAAATCCCACTGTCTCCGGTGGCCTATATTATTGCCTTGGGACTGATGGCAATTTGCCTGGTCATACTATCCCAGTTAGTTAACAACATATATGCCGTTTATACTCTTATAGTACCTGCAAACATTAAGGAAGATAAAACCACTGCCCAAAGCCCGGTTATATTAGCTGGTGAACGGGTGATATAAGGTAGACTCTCTCAAAGTTTTCGCTTCATTAATATTTCCCCGGTACTCTATGCAGGGCAAGTGTTAGCGCTGAGTGTCAAGGAATGTATTGTACTTAAAAGATTAATTTTTGTGATTGCAGTTATTTTTAAAGTCAGGTAGGTTTGCATAATGAGTTCATCATTTATAGGAATTATAGGTATACTCGTTTTTCTAATACTTATATTTATGCGGATGCCGATTGCTTTTGCTATGGCCTTAACTGGCTTCGCCGGCTTTGCCTATTTAACCACTTCAGCAACTTCTTTTAATATGGTTGTGGGGGAACTTTATGGTACATTTTCCTCCTATAACCTCAGTGTTATTGCTATGTTTGTCTGGATGGGATTTCTGGCCTATTACTCTGGTATTGGTACCCGGCTGTATGTATTTGCTTACAAGCTGGTAGGGCACCAACCCGGAGGGCTGGCTATAGCCACCCAGGCTGCCTGTGCTGTTTTTGGTGCGATATGTGGCTCTAATACTGCTACCGCCGCTACCATGGGAGCTATAGCTCTGCCGGAGATGAAAAAGTACCAGTATGAAGATGCTATGGCTACAGCCAGTGTTGCCGCCGGCGGAGTACTGGGAGTACTTATACCCCCCAGTGTCATTTTTATTGTTTACGGTATGTCCACAGAGCAATCTATCGGCAAATTGTTTATAGCTGGGATTTTACCTGGCATACTACTGATGTTGTTATATATGTTAACCATAGTAATACTTACCCGGCGTAACCCTGACCTGGGGCCTGCGGGACCTAAGGCTAATTGGCGGGAACGGCTGACTGCACTAAAAGGCGGGTTGGGCGAGGTTTTGATTATCTTTGCCATTTCTATGGGGGGCCTTTTTGCGGGCTGGTTTACTCCCACTGAAGCGGGAGCAGTTGGTGCTGCCGGGGTTTTACTGGTATCATTGCTGGGACGCTCCCTGAACTGGGAAGGATTTAAAAAATCTCTCCTGGATACTACCAAAACTACGGCTATGATAATGCTGCTTATTGCCGGAGCCGTAATATTTGGCCGGTTCATGGCTATAAGCCGGATACCCTTTGAATTGGCCAGTTGGGCAGGAGATCTGGCCCTACCGGCAGCAGC
This sequence comes from uncultured Syntrophomonas sp., assembly GCA_964489585.1. Classification (GTDB taxonomy): domain Bacteria; phylum Bacillota; class Syntrophomonadia; order Syntrophomonadales; family Syntrophomonadaceae; genus UBA4844. Next base: position 466 of record CAZAZH010000147.1, on the reverse strand, counting down.
AATTATGGCAATTATATTGTTGATTTATTTTGTGCTGGGCTGTTTTATTGATGCCCTGGCTCTGGTACTGCTTACCATTCCCATTTTCTACCCGATTGTAGTAAATAACCTGGGCTATGATCCTATCTGGTTCGGGGTTATAATCGTGCTGGTAGTGGCTATGGGGGTAATAACCCCACCGGTAGGAATGAACGTCTATATCATCAAAGGAGTAGCCCCTGATGTTCCCTTAGAAACCATTTTCAAAGGCATCTGGCCTTTCCTGCTGGCTATTGTAGTTTGCCTGGCCATTCTAATTACTTTCCCTGCCATAAGTACCGTATTACCTAATCTGATGTAGTGGGACAGGGGGACAGGTCCCTTGTCCCAGCCTAATGGGACAAGGGACCTGTCCCCCTGTCCCACTAGATGCTATTCCTTCATCAATACCAGGTCGTTTCGGCGTGCTCCAAATCTGTCCATAAAA
>CAZAZH010000146.1:3649-4011 GCA_964489585.1 uncultured Syntrophomonas sp. | reverse complement strand
TTCCTACAAAAGGGATAGCAGGCAGCAAAGAATACCTGAACAATCTTAGAACCAGCTCAGGCCATAAGCTTACCTGGGAAAGGTGGGGAAGCCTGCAACCAAAAAACATCGCAGACCCTGTAGATGGTTATATAGTAGTTGACGAAACAACAGGTGAAGAACTCAGGATGATTTTCCTTTGTCCTTACCATAAACGAAATTCAGCAAAAGCCCCTGATGGCTTTTATCTGGAGCTTGGGAAATTAGGATGATTATTTTATTATTTGCTCTATACTAAGGGCCTGGCTATTTGCAGTTATTTTGGACGATGAAAGAAAAAGTACACAGATATGGATCTAAAAAAGAGAGCAAGAGCGAGAGTT
>CAZAZH010000146.1:0-3639 GCA_964489585.1 uncultured Syntrophomonas sp. | reverse complement strand
GGGTGATATTTTAATTTGTTCTCAGTTCTTTATTCCAGATTCTCGAATGCGATAGGACTTGAACCATATCACATAACCATAGATGGTCTATTCTTGAATTCTCGTTAGTACTATTAAATCAATGTTTCTACTCAATTAATACCAAATAAAAACTTAATATCCAAGGGAGGTGAGGTCATATAAACTCCAATTATATATCACAAGATGCCTTATTAAACTCTATTGTTGATATGGCCATTGCTGCTTGGCGTTTTCGCAAGATATCAGAAAACGTGATGCAAAAGCTTGATATTGTAGAACAAAAACGCTATAGAAGTCAATTTATCTGGTTTTTTAAAAGGGTTGATGCCGCTGTAGAAAACGCAGGCTTGAGAATCATCAATGTCGAGGGAAAACCTTACGATATCGGTATGGCAGTTAATCCGTTAAACCTTGACGATTTTTCCCCCAACGATGAATTATATGTAGAGCAGGTAATTGAACCAATTATTATGGATTCAACCTCTATTATCAAAACCGGCACAGTAGTATTAGGGAGGGTAGGCTCATGAAGTACTATGTTGGAATTGATTTGGGTACGACCAACAGTGCCATTTGCTCATATGACGGGCAAACACCACCGAGGATATGTAAAAGCCCGGAACAGATGGACGTAACCCCTTCGGCTATCTTTATTACTAAACGAGGAAATAGATACTACGGTAAAAAGGCATATGATGAGGCAGCGAGGAATCCTGATAACTCCGCCACATTATTCAAACGTTTTATGGGTACCAGCAGAGTAATTAATCTGCCGGCAGTAGATGTTTCTATGACTCCGGAAGAATGTAGTGCAGAGATCCTGCGGATTTTATTCGGATATTTACCCGAGGAAATACGTACAAGTCCGGATGTTGCTACAGTCATTACAGTTCCGGCGGCTTTCAATCAGACGCAGAAGGAAGCCACCTTGCAGGCTGCGCAACTGGCAGGATTGGGTAAAGTGGCATTGATGCAGGAACCGGTTGCCGCCATCATGAGCATCATGCGAACCCAAAAACAGGAAGGTACGTTTTTGGTTTATGATTTAGGCGGGGGAACTTTTGACGTTTCAATTGCTGACAGTTATGGTGGGAAGGTAAACTTGCTGGCACTGGGAGGAAAAGCCTCATGCGGGGGACGTGATTTTGACCGGCTAATATTCCAAACCATCGTGGTCCCATGGCTTTTAGACAATTTCGCTCTACCCCAGGATTTTATGGTGGAGCCTGAATATAAGACTCTATGCAGAATCGCGCATTGGGCAGTAGAAAAGGCCAAAATTGAACTTTCGGCTCGGAATGAAAGCAATATATTTTTGGATGAAACCGAGGTTAGGACATTGGATCTGGACGATAGCGAGATTTATTTGGACATTCCACTTTCTAGAGAATATATGGACTCATTAATAGAAGACATGATTATAGAAACGGTCGATGAAGCAAGAGATACCATCGCAAAAGCCGGTTTCACAACAGATGATATTGACCAGATCGTTTTCGTAGGTGGTCCGCCAAATTACAAACCCCTTAGAGATAATGTCACACTTGAATTGGCTATCCCGGTCACCGAAACTGATATTAATCCTATAAACTTTATGACTGCCGTGGCGGAAGGTGCAAGTATATTCGCCGAATCCATTGACTGGAGTTCCGAAAAGCACTATCGGAAATCTTCAACTGGCACACTTACATCAAATGATGAACTGGATATCACTTTTAAGTATATGGCACGAACAGCAGATGATAAAGCAATGCTAGTAGCTCATCCAGGTAATGAACTGGAAGGCTTTTCTTTTGAGATTAGAAGTTTAGACACCGGATGGTCCTCGGGAAGATTACCGCTTGCTCCAAATAAAACCATGGAGTTATCTCTAACCAAGGAGGGAGAAAATACTTTCAATATAGCTGTCTATGACTCTTCGGGCCACACAATAAAACTAAAAAACAGTACTATCATTATTACCAAAACTATGGCCACGGTTGAATCGATACCTGCCTCACATTCCCTTGGAATAGAAGTATTGGACAAATTAGGCGGTGCCAAGGTACTGGAATATATGGTGAGCCAGGGAGAGGCACTGCCTAAAAAAGGTAAAACTATAGTGAAAGCAGGGCAAACCATTAAAGCCGGTTCCAGCCAGGCTCTATATATTAAAATATGGGAAGGCGACATTCTTGGCATTATTAGCGATAACCGTTTTGTGGGTGTGCTTAAAATTAGCGGAATGGATTTTGATAATGGTATTATCTCCACCGGTGATGACCTCGAATGTGAATATGAAATATCTGATTCCGGCAATCTCAGTTTCGAAGTCTTGGTGGCAAGTATAGGTGCAGCATTCTCAGCCAGATTCTCGATTGATGAAGGAAAAATCGATCTAGACAATGTACAAAAGGTTATTGAAGATGCAACAAGGACGCTAGATAGAATAAATGCAATATACGAGAAGATAAATAATGAACCTAAACTGGACAAGGCACGAGAAAAAATTGAGAAAGTAGTGTCACTTGGCAATCAAACCTGTGAAGCGGAAGATGTTCAAAAAGCGATTGATGAGATTCTAAGTTCTAAAAAGCTGCTGGCCCAAACCAAACAAGAATATAGGAAACTGATCAGACAGATGGATTTAGATACTTGCGTCGAATTTTTTGATGAATATTTACGCCGGTACGCAAAACCTACGGAAGCCAATGCCTTTGATAATCTTGCTAAAACCGCACAACGATCAATTGACCGTAACGAAGACAGTTTTGAAAATGAATTGGAACAGTTAAAAATAAGGAGTTTTCGGATATTGTGGCGCCAGGATGGGTTTGTAATAGATAGATTCAATTATATGATTGAGCAAACCTGGAATTATACTAATTTACAGAAATTTGAGCAGCTGAAAAATGCAGGGTTAAAATATCGGGAAAACGATGAAATTGACAAGCTCAGGAATGTAATTATTGAATTATACGATATTCAAACTATACCCGGATTAGGTGAGGATATGTATGATAATGTAAATATAATAAGGGGTTAAGATATTTATGGAAGGTAAAAGATGGTTGCAAAGAGGATATCAATTACCTGATGAATCAAGAATTGGCAACCTGGTATTTGGCTCCGATGAACTACAAATATTTAGTACCAGCTATGATAGTCCTACACTTGTTGTTAAGGAGATTCTTCTGGGAAGGTGGATAAAACAAGACATTATCTCGGACACCCTTTTTGGCAGGATGGATTTGCCTGGGGAGGCCCTGTATATTTTTGTTTCCCAACCTGGCTACCTAATTTCATCCATACAGAACGGTCCTTTTCCTAATACCAGTCTTGATGCCCGCGCTTTTGGTGCTGCTTTAAGAGAAACGCGCAAAATTTTACCTGACGTTTCTCTCTATGATGCAATTTACATAGAACAGATATCGCGATTGCTGCCTACCTATACAACCGCCGAAAGGGTAGATGATAAAATAGTTCTGGGAACCTGGCTTTCCGGTGGTGTAAAAATATCAACCGATGATTTCGAAAGACTTGTCAAATTAGTGGGGTGGATGGATACCCGTGATCTGGCTATGACTATTGCCAGTGCAGGCTTTGATGTACCCGATGGTGGGCATTATCTAACCCCGC
>CAZAZH010000145.1:0-4071 GCA_964489585.1 uncultured Syntrophomonas sp. | reverse complement strand
TGTAATAAATTGATCCTGATCAAATTTGGGTTTTTCCATAATAATCACACTCATTCCTATATTACCTCCTTCGTAATATATTCTTCTTTACGTATTATTATACATAATATCTTGCAATAAAACATTCGAAGATTTTACCCATCCTCTTAGATCTCATACATATACAACTTAATTGTCCGCCCACATCTCACACTGAGCGATAACGGTATTAAGGGCTTCCTCCTGTCCTTCCGGAACTGTGCGGGAAGAGTTCTTCCTTAATAAATTATCTTTCTACTTAAAATCGTTTTAACGTTCTTTATTTTTTCCAGGTTACCTTAAATTCCCGCTTCAGTTTATCTGACGCTTTAGTCAATGAAATAACAACTTGAATGCATGGCACTTTCCATCTTAATCTATTTAATAGGCGAGCTGGTCATAGGCAAAAAACGAACATCCCGACCGTATCCGCCCCACATATTCCTTGAAATATTGGTTTCTCAAAATTGAGAAACCAATTTAAGGTCGAGGATTTGGCATGAAAATAGTTCGGGGCAATTAGTCAAGGTCATAGTTTTTAAAATTATTACATACTATTAAGACATGATGTTGTCACATAAATTTAGAAGTAAAATATTTTTTGAACCGTTCGCTATCTTTTAGTGGCAATATTCTCCATTGCTAACAATATTCCTTTAATGTAAGCCCTAAACACCCTCTGTAGAAAACAGATTCGGTTTAGTGCTCCCACCACCAGTAAACGAAAATTAGTTGTATTATCCTGGGTATGGGCGACCTTGTATCTTCCATCTCAAAATGTTTCACGTGAAACAATATCTACGATAAACTGCTTACTCATTTAAGAAGGTATATGGTAAATTTTATAGAATCTAAGAAGATGCGAAACATTTATTTACGCACTGGAGAAATTAGAGGTTTCGCGCGATAGGAGGGATAAATATTCTGAAAGAAGCTATCAAAAAATCGTGGATTTGGGGGTAATTCTAGCTATTGGTATTATTATTGGAATCGTAGGCCAATTCTTATCCCCATCATCTTGCCATGTTCAGCAAACGTTTGAATATATAGATAAAACAGCATCCGCCAAAAACGCTTTCAGTAAGCCATTCCACTCATGATTGTAAAATTTTTGTACAACCTTTCGGTAGCACTCATCTGTTTTATTACTGCTAAACTGAGTAAAGGTTTCATACCGGGATTTTTTATGCTGATAAATGGAATAGTTATCGTTATGTTATGGAACATAGATTGATATTTTTAATATATTAAGCTTTTTATTGCCAACCTGGAGTACATACAGATAAGGAAGAGGCTTAAAAAATGGTTGATCTAATTATATTCATGGATAGCTGCGCTTTCTATCCTCCCCAGAAGCTTGAAAAAGAAGCTTCCAATCGATTGTTCGATCTTTATGATAAGGGTAAACTAGATATCGAGGTTCCGTACGGGGTTGTATATGAACTATCTAAACTTAATCATCCGGTAAGCAATAAATTACTAGATAAAGTTCATACTGTTCCAGTAACTTTAACGTCTGAGGAATACCACCAGATGCGAGATATTCAACAAGTACTTTTTAGTGATAAAAGGGACCTGCAACCAAACGACAAAATAGATATTGAGAATGTTTTTGAAGCTATAAAGCATGGCTGTGCCTTTTTTGTAACCTGTGATAAGAGGCATATCTTATCAAAAGCTCATGAATTATACGAACGATTTCATTTACAGGTAATGTGCCCTTCAGATTCTCTTAAGAGGATTGAAACTTATATTAGTAATCCAAATGCGTTCTATTCTCAGCTATTTAAAGATCATCCGTAAACTATGCTTACGATTTACGTTGATTATTACCTTTTAATCTTGAATTGGATTTATTGGGGTATTTGCCGGACAAAATTAGAAACTAACCCCAAAATATCTAGCATTCTGTTAATCTCCAATCTAGGCTAATAGACATTACATCCTCCATAATTAACTGAAACAAGTGGTTTGGGAAGACAACGATCTTATCATTAAGAGCGTAACTGGTCAGATGCTGATTGTTCATGGTATCAAAGCGACCGTTTTCGGTTACGACTAGCGGCTTTTCCCTAGCCTGCTTGCGTATGGTACCAAATCCTCTTGATACATCAGAAGATGTAATAAATTGATCCTGATCAAATTTGGTTTTTATGATAATCACACTCAGTTCTATTAATTATTCAAGTATTTATCCTGGTGTTTAAACCCTGACCTTCCACCCCGCATAATCGTTGGCCACGTCATAAGTAACTCCGGTTTCCAAGGCGGCGAAGTGTTTTTTGCCGCACTCTATCTTATAGTTTTCAAATAGTCTTAGCTGGCCGCTATCAGTGCTGCCTTTGGTTTCTACTACGAAATATAGTTTTTCGATGCCATCTTTGTCTATCAGCACTGCCCAATCCGGGTTGTAGTTGCCGATGGGGGTTTCTATGACAAATTTGGGCGGCAGTTTGGTGTAGACTTTTACTTCGTCATCTTGTTCCAGCATTTGGGCAAATTCTTTTTCCGTATTGGAATCCAGGATGAGGTAGTCATAAACTGATTTTTCTACTTTTATGGCATTGGATTTTAAGTAGCCTTTTAGTTCCTGCATTTCAAACAGTTCCTGCCGGTAGAATTCGAGATCGCCAACTCGTTCGTATTTGATGCCGTCGGCAATCATTAGTTTCATCTTTTGTTTGATGATGTCACTTACGGCTTCCATGAATTTTTGGGGATTGTTTTTAAAATCCTCCAGCCTTCGGGCTTCGATAAGAATTCTTACTATGGTTCTTCGGGTCAGCCTGGTTTCATCCTGGAGATAACGCAGGATATCGGGCAGGGAATGTTTGATGTCAATCTGGTCGATAACTTTCACACTGGTTAATTCTCCGGAAACGCCTGACTGTTGAATATCAATCCGGGCACTCTCCTGAATCAGGCGAATTTTAGGTATGGCAGGCATCTTGTTAATGGCATCAACACATTCTTGCGCAAGTTTTTCAATATCCATCGCAACTGAATAAGTGGTGCGGTATTTTATGCGGTTCCACAGAGATTCAAACTCTGGTCCCAGGTAAACCCGTTTGTTCAACTGGGCAGTAACTTCATTATTGTGATTACGTATAGGCAGTTTATTCAGCGATTGGCGTATTACCTGTTTGATTTCCTGCTCGACATGCTCAAATTCCGGGGGCACCTGAAAGGTATCATTGGCAATTTGCTCTTTTAATTCCGGTTTAACTTTTCCGGTTGTATAGATAAGGTCTTCTTCTAAAAGAAAGCCCCATAGATTCTCTGATGCTTCATAGCCCAGGTTCTCAATTTCCCCGGAATCGTCAGTATAGGATATACCGGCAAAGGCATGTTTCTCAATAAAACCAAATTTAACACCGGTTTCGGACTCCATTTCGCTCTGCAGGTTTTCCGCAAATTCGGCAAAGGATTCGTTGGCCATAACTGACAGGGTGTTAATCTGGGGGTCAAATATCCTTTCCCCCTCCTGATTGACGCAAAGGCGCAGGCCGCGGCCAATTTTTTGCCGGCGGGTAAGGGTTTCCCGGGCTTCAATTAAGGTGCATATCTGAAAGACATTGGGGTTATCCCAGCCTTCTTTAAGCGTTGAATGGGAAAAGATGAAACGCAACGGGGTTTCAAAACTAAGCAGCTTTTCTTTTTCCTTCATTATCAGATTATAGGTGTCATGATCAGCCAGGGTATCACCCCGGGTATCCTTGATTCTCCCCTTTTTATCAATGGAAAAATAGCCGTCATGAACTATTCCGGGATCATCGTTAAGCATATAATCATGGTCTGCAAAAAGGGTGCGGTATTTGGGGAGTTTAATCAGCTTACTATATTCTTCCTCGAACATAAGGGCATACTTGCTCTTGTGGGGATTACCGTCACGATCATATATGCGGTAGTTATCCACCCGGTCAATAAAAAAGAGGGAAAGGACTTTTATTCCCTGGGGAACCAGGTGCAGTTCCCGGTCCAGATGGTGTTTAATGGTGGCACTAATCTGACCCCGTTTTATATCATCCTCACTGATGTTGCCCATTTCCATTC
>CAZAZH010000144.1:0-4083 GCA_964489585.1 uncultured Syntrophomonas sp. | reverse complement strand
GGTCCAAAGATGTTATCATTGTAACCACCAACGATTCCCGCAGCAGTTGCGGTAGCAATATAATCTTTGGCCCAATGCCCGCTGGTATCGGTAAAGACCTTGCCATTAGAATTAGTGAGGTTAAAGGCTTTTACCACTACAGTGGTAAACTCAGCCCGAGTAATGGTGGCATCAGGCTGGAAGGTACCGTCCGGATAGCCCTTGATGGCTCCACGAGCAACCAGGTTATTAATCCGCTCCCCGGCCCAGTGATTGGTAATATCTTTTAAGGAGCCGGTGGGTAGGGGTGTTACAGGTTGGGTGATAGGTTCGGGTTTAACGGTCGGAACACTTTTTCCCGGGGTATCCGAAGGGCTATCTACTTTGGTTTTCGCAACTTTGAAGACCCGTGTATAATCCGATTTCAAGCCGGGGGCACTGATTTGAATGGTATAATCACCGGGCAAGGCATCCGTACCCGGAGTAAATTCTTCCGTAAAGTCGCCACTCTTATTAATAGTGCTGGTATAAACGGTTTTTTTACCGGGATCGATAATTTCAAGCCGGGCACTGGCCAGACCACTGGCAGATCCACTAATCTTCACCTTATCCCCTGGTTGTATGGTGCAACCAGCCTCAGGAGTTTTCAGGGTAATACTCGCTGCCGAGGCTGAGGCTGCAGTTACATTAAAAGTCTATTTGCAACCCAGGCTTGATCCTGCTTTCGGTCCTGCCTCGATAGTATAGTTACCAGGCACGGCCTCTATATCCAGGGGGAATTCCTCAGTAATTTTGCCATCCTTGACCTTAAGGTCGAAAACAGTATATACAACATGTCCATCCGGATCAGTGATGGTTAACGTTACCGATGCCAGTCTTTCAACTGTTCCGGCGATTTCCACCGTATCCCCCGTCTGATAAGTTTGGCCTGCTGATGGTTTTTCCAAGTTTACTCTGGGCGTAACTACCGAACCTCCCGCTCCTGACCGCAGCTTGCCAAACACTTCAATCTTATATACCCACCTGACGAAGTTCATGGTGATACACTCTTCCGGTGTAATCTGCCCCAGGCATAATCTCAGGCAGGTAGAGCCATCCAAATTGCTCCAGTCGGGTCGATCAAGCCAGCGACCCTGGGAAGATGTTATGGCCAGCATCGTTTTAACTGGAGCAGCTCCTGCACTTACCTTCTCAACATCGGTGTAGCGATTAGCATTCTTGTCCCAATCGGTATCCCAACATTCCACTATTTTGGGGAAATAGTAACCGGTTCTGTCAAACAGTACATTCCGGTCCAGTTTTTTCACTACATTATCAGTAGCATAGAATCTGCAATAACTTATTGAACTTACATCTATACCCTGGCTGCTAAGGAAAGATGCCAAATCAAGGCCCTTACCGGCAGTAAATACCGGGGCCGGCATTCTATCTATGGAAGAATATTCCCGCTGTACCTGAGGCATCTTCTCAAGTTCGGGAATACTATAAGTGGCTAATTCATAAATTTCTCCATTATCATTAAGTACAACTGCAAGTGAGGTAGCCGGGTCACTATATTCCGTCTTGGCCATGGTCGCATCTGGTTGCACCATTCCTACAAGACCAAAAATGAACATGAAAATTATTAATAAAGCTATCCTGGCTTTTCCATTGTGTTTAAATCCCAATATCTGCACATCTCCCTCCCGTAAAACATCCACATACTGTTCACTCTCTCTAAAACTAATTTATCCCGGGGTACACAATAATTTTTGTCTACAACTCCCCCTGTTTCTCTATCGTTCTCACTGGAAATAGCAAAAATCAATTAGATATCTCTAAAGTTCCCCCCCCCCCCTACCTTTTTTGTTGTTCCCAAAAAATAAAGCCTGGCCGAAAACAAGCCAGGCTATGATGTCTTATATTTATAAAAAGACATATTGATTATTTAGATAAAAGGTTAATACCTAAACAATCTGCCGCTTCTTTTCACAATGGAGGGCATATCCGTTTCCCGATATACCGTTTCGGTTTGATAACCCTGGCCTTAAGCTTTAGGTTAATAAACTCGAAGCGTATAATTTTTTTCAATCGTTAATTTATCTCTTTTGCTTAACCAAATTAAGAAAATTGTCAGAATATAAACAAAATTAAACCACTTTAGACTAAAACATATTATATTTAACATAACTTTAAATATTATATATTATAAAGTCAACCATAGTTTGGTAGCATTTCCTTTCATATGTTACTTAAAGCCTTATACACCGGGGTTTAAGTAACATTTTCAGAAAAGCTCCTCTTCTCTTATGTTCAAGCATATTGCTACACAATGCAACATAATATTACCTATAGGGCCAATATGATGTAGTTGTAGTTTGTTCTTATTAGTAGTTGTTATAAGGAAATAGTGTTTTTTGATGGTAATGGAAAATGGAGAGTTAGTGCTTTTTGACGGGCAGGGAAAGATTAATTATGGCTGACCAGATTTTCTGGCCGGCCAGCAGGCTAGCATTAAAAATAGACGCGGATTTCGCAGATTAATAAGGATTTAAGCGGTGTTTTACTACTAGCTTGGTTAGAAGATTGGGCTGAGTGCCGGACAACGTTAATTCGTAATTTTGAATTTACGAATACTTCGCCTGCTCTACCCGGTTACGGCCATTTTGTTTAGCCTTATACAGCGCCGTATCAGCCAACTGAACCAGCTCAGTAGTTGAAGTATTATCACCGGTGCCGTGTACTGCTACCCCCAGGCTAATTGTCACTTTAATAGGCGTACTATTAAACATCACCGGTTCTTTGCTAATACTCTCCAGGATACGATGGGCTATAATCATGGCCTCTTCTGCACTACAACCGGGAAGAACCAGGAGAAACTCCTCGCCCCCGTAACGACCAGCCGAATCATATGTACGAATATTATTTTTCACCCGAGCTGCAATTTCCACCAGTACCGCATCTCCGGCCACATGGCCATAGATGTCATTTACCTTTTTAAAATGATCCAGGTCTCCCATAATTACAGCCAGGTTGCCATTTTGGCGCTTTGCCCGGTTCAGTTCCTTCTCCAATATATTAAGTATCTGAGCATGATTGAATATTCCGGTAAGCGGGTCATGCTGGGCCTGGTAACGCTGAACCTCCAGCGCTTCATTTAGTGACTGCTGCAGGTTCAGGATACGTTTGCCTACCCGTAAGCGCATTTCTAATTCCTCGGGCATAAAGGGCTTGGTAATGTAATCATCAGCCCCAGCATTAAGCCCTCCGATAATATCTTCCTTGCTGTCCCGACCAGTGAGTAAAATAATATAATGATAGGTATTATCACCAGATTGACGTAAACGTTTGCACAATTCCAATCCATCAATCCCCGGCATCATCCAATCCAGCAGGACCAGGTGAGGTGAATCCTTTTCTTTAAGGATATTCCAGGCCTGATTTCCGTCTCCCGCTTCCAGCACCTCATAACCCCATTTTAACAATAAGGCCTTTACTACTGCCCGAGAAATTATGTCATCATCAGCAATCAATACTCGCATAATTTACACCCTTCCATCTTAATTATCAGGCCAGTAAAGTCTTCAACTCTTGACCAGCCTATGGATTAGCTGCAGGGTGTCAACACATGCTGCTTCTTCTTGCGTAGCTGCATTCTGCTCCAGGCCTAGAAATAGTTCATAAAGCTTTTGTATGCGCAGGGTGCCAGAAGAACCTTTTAACTGGTGAGCCAGGCTGCGAATCTTTTCGAAATCGGTGCTGGCCAGAGCTTTTTGCAGTTCTTCCAGTATTCCCGGCAGGGTTGCCCATAATTGATTATAAAGGCCTCGACTATCTCGCTCAGATAACCCGGTCTCAGCAATAAAATTACTCAGGCTTTCCTCCATTATAGCTGCAGCCTCGCTAATAGATTCCTGCTGCCTGACCGTGTACTGGTCAATAATATTAAATAACAACTGGAAATCAACCGGTTTGCTGATGTAATCGTCCATTCCTGCCTGCAAACATTTGTCCCGGTCGCCCTCCATAGCATTGGCAGTCATAGCAACAATGATCGTATGACGTTCTTTTCCCTCCAGTTGCCTAATTCTAGCGGTAGTTTCATAACCGTCCATTTCCGGCATC
>CAZAZH010000143.1:0-4185 GCA_964489585.1 uncultured Syntrophomonas sp. | reverse complement strand
AAAAGGCTATAGATAATCAACAGGTAGAGAATACCAGGGCTCCCAACCTGTTTTTGAACTTTGTCAAACTTATTTTTATACTGGCCTTAATCGTAGGTGCAGCCTGGTCGATAATCCGTCTTTTTGGGAATAAAACTAAAGGTAAGCTGCAGGGAACCTGGATACAGGTAGTTGACGAGATAATGCTCGGTCAAAATCGGGGTATTGTACTGTGTGAAGTGGGAGAAAAGGTATACGCTGTGGGCGTTACGGACCACAACATTACAGTACTTTTTGAAATCAATAACCCCAAATTATTGGAAGAAATAAGTAAGAGCAATATCGCCGTAGTTGATACTGAAGCGCCATTTAACTGGAGTCACTGGAAAGAAGCATTCAATAGCCTTTTTAAAACAAGAAAATCAATATCTACAGTTCCCAATAACTTTCACTTACTTATAGAACAGCAATCCCAAAGACTGGATGAAATATACCGGGGTACCCAGGATACCGAAGTAAACTCTAAGAGAAGTGATGAATATGAATAGACCTGGAATTACTCTTACATATCGTTTAAGTCTAATATTGTTGCTGGTTCTAATGCTAGTGGCTATATTCATTTTTCCGGTATCTGCCGAACCTTTGCAAATACCAGATATTAATTTGCAGATAGGCGATGGAACCGGAGATAATCCTCAGAACCTTTCCACTGCCTTACAGCTAGTAATATTGCTGACGGTATTAGCCCTGGCTCCGGCAATCCTAATAATGGTTACGTCCTTCATTCGGATTATCGTAGTTATGGGGTTTATTAGAACATCTCTGGCTACCCAGCAGATGCCACCTAACCAGGTATTAATTGGGCTGGCTTTGTTTCTTACATTCTTCGTTATGGCCCCTACTTTTCAACAGGTTAACAATCAGGCTTTACAGCCTTATTTAAAGGGTGAAATTAATCAAGAAATCGCTTTTAAAAAGGGGATGCAGCCCATACGGGAATTTATGTTCAAGCAGACTCGGGAAAAGGATTTGGCCCTTTTCGTAAAAATGTCGGAGATGAAACGACCGCGTAACTTTGATGATATTCCTAATTATGTTCTTATTCCTTCATTTGTTATAAGTGAACTTAAAACCGCTTTTCAAATCGGTTTTGTCATATTTGTTCCTTTTCTGGTTATTGATATGGTGGTAGCCAGTGCTCTTATGTCCATGGGTATGATGATGTTACCGCCAATGATGATCTCACTGCCTTTTAAAATACTGTTGTTTGTATTGGTAGATGGTTGGAATTTAGTTATCCAATCACTGGTACTGAGCTTTAAATAGAGGGGAGTAAGTTTTATTGTATGAAAATATAGTTATGGGGATCGCCAATGATGCTATACTTACAGTCCTTTTGGTTTCTGCCCCGATATTAGGAGGAGCTTTACTGATAGGTTTGTTAATAAGTATTCTGCAGGCAACGACCCAAATTCAGGAAATGACCCTGGTCTTCATTCCTAAAATTGTCATTGTACTGCTTATCACAGTTATATTTGGACCCTGGATGTTGAGCATATTGACCGATTTTACCCAAAATCTATATGCCAGCATCCCCCAATTTCTAGCTTTATAGGAACAGGCAGGTAATCATTTATGCCATTTGCTATAGAAGGGTTTCTATTGGTAATGAGCAGACTTTCCGGTTTGTTCTTGAGTGCTCCCATTTTAAGTAGCCGCATGATGCCAGTAAGGGTAAAGGTGCTAACAATTATCGGCCTGGCAGGGGTGATGGCTTATTTTGTACCTGTTACCTATGCCAGAGAAATTGATACTCCGGGGTTTTTTATTGCTGCTCTGGCAGTAGAGATTTTGATTGGTTATACTATTGGCTTTGTTGCCTATATGGTTTTTGCCGCTCTGCAATTGGCAGGACAGCTTATGGATATGCAGATGGGTTTTGGCATTGTCAATGTCGTTGATCCCCAGTCAGGAACTCAAATACCCCTTATGGGCAACCTTACTCAGACGATTGCGTTACTGCTTTACCTGGCTATTGACGGGCATCACTACCTTTTCCAGGCGCTTATTCAGAGCTATAAGGTTATACCAGTACTGGGTTTAAGCTTAAATGCCGGTTTTTACGACTTGATTTTTGATATAAGTGTATACATGTTTGTTATAGCTGTTAAAATTGCCACTCCGATTATAATTGCTATCATGACTGCAGATATAGCCATGGGATTTATTGCCAGGACCGTTCCCCAGATGAATGTGTTTATCGTTGGATTACCTTTAAAAATACTGGTTGGTCTGGGTGCCCTGTTTATCATGATGCCGGTATACATGTGGGTGTTTAACATCCTGTTTGCCCGATTTTTTACTTACCTGGACCAGATTATTAAAGTAATGGGAATGTGATTATGCCAGACGATATTAGAAAGCGCTATTTATTTAATCTTCAGCTTTTTGCCGGGGATGGGGATACCGGAGAGAAAACCGAAAAGGCTACCCCGCGGCGGCGAGAAGAAGCGCGCAAAAAAGGCCAGGTTTTTAAAAGTACGGATTTAAATTCAGCCGTAATTCTCCTGGTAGGAACGGTAACTCTTTATGTAACTTTGGTCTACATGATAGATAATCTGCAAGGATTTGCATCGGTTTATATATTAGACCGAACCCTTACTGATTTTAGCAATGAATATATTTATGCCATGTATATTGAAGCTCTGCTACTAATGGGGAAGATTTTAATGCCAGTATTTTCGGCAACTTTTATAGCAGCACTGTTAATAACTTACCTACAGGTAGGTTTTGTATTCAGTTCTGAGGTGCTTACCCCAAAGTTAGAGCGAATTAACCCGATTGAAGGTTTTAAACGGGTGTTTTCTAAAAGAGCCCTGGTAGAACTGGCCAAAGCTCTGTTTAAGGTTATTATAACCGGGTATATAGTATATTCAGTTTTTAAGAAGTATTTTTATATATTTCCTCGTTTTGTAGATATGGAACTGGCCTATAGCATTAAGGTTTTGAGTGTTATCGTTTTTGAAATGGCTCTAAAAGTGGGGGTAGTATTCTTAATTATTGGAATATTAGATTATCTCTACCAAATGTATGAATATGAGAAATCTTTAAAAATGTCAAAGTATGATGTTAAACAAGAATACAAACAAACTGAAGGAGACCCTTTAGTAAAATCAAAGCAGAGACAGATTCAACGGGAGTTTGCCATGCGCAGGATGATGGCCGAAGTACCTCAGGCTGATGTAGTTATAACCAATCCTACTCATTTTGCGGTGGCTTTAAGATATAAGTTTAAGGAAATGGATGCTCCAGTCGTTGTTGCTCGAGGTCAGGACTTTATTGCCCTTAAAATAAAAGAAATTGCCCAGGATAACGGGGTAGTCATAGTAGAAAACCCACTGCTAGCCCGAACTCTTTACTACAGTACCGAAATTGGGGATTTGATTCCGCAAGAATTGTATCAGGCAGTGGCTGAAGTACTGGCCTTTGTTTATAAACAAAAAAAGAGGGTTATTTAAAACGGGAGGAAGTCAATGGAAGAAACGGCCGGGTTGCTGAACAGATTTATAGGGCGCAGCAGCGACATATTGGTGGCTCTGTTGGTAGTAGCTATTGTCATGATGATGATCATACCAATGAAACCATCACTACTGGATATTTTATTGACTTTTAATATTAGTTTTGCCCTGATCATTTTAATGGTATCTATGTTTAATACCGATCCCCTGGATTTTTCAGTTTTTCCTTCACTATTGCTGGTTATGACTCTTTTCCGGCTGGCCCTTAATATTTCTTCCACTCGCTTAATTTTGTTAAATGCAGAAGCCGGTCAGGTTATCGCTTCTTTCGGCTCCTTCGTGGTAGGAGGAAATATGGTAGTCGGAATGGTCATATTTTTAATCATAGTAATAATTCAGTTTATAGTTATTACCAAGGGAGCAGAAAGGGTTTCTGAAGTAGCCGCCCGCTTTACCTTGGATGCTATGCCGGGTAAGCAGATGGCCATAGATGCTGACCTCAATGCCGGTTTGATTAATGAACAGGATGCCCGCGAGCGAAGAGAAAAAATCGGGCAGGAAGCTGACTTTTATGGGGCCATGGATGGTGCCAGCAAGTTTGTCAAGGGTGACGCTATTGCCGGTATTATCATTATTATCATAAATATTGTGGGTGGTTTTATTATTGGTATGGCTCAGAAAGGCATGA
>CAZAZH010000142.1:0-4209 GCA_964489585.1 uncultured Syntrophomonas sp. | reverse complement strand
GGATTGCATATTTAATTATATTGCCTACCGCCGCTGAACAGATTAAAATAAACACCGGCTGCGCTCCATTATCCTCCCTAAATTTGATACAATAATGTTTGGTAGTTAGGGGAAAGATTAAAAAGTGGCTGCCCTATTATCTAGGAGGTAAGCTTTTGAATATATCTGTAGCAGAAATACTCTTTTCGTTTATAGGTGGTTTGGGCTTATTTTTATTTGGCCTCAGGTTTATGTCTGATGGCCTGCAGGCAGCAGCCGGAGATAAGATGAGAACTATCCTGGAACAAGGAACCAAAAATCCAGTTAGAGGAGTTCTTACCGGGGCTCTGGTTACAGCCTTAATTCAAAGCAGTAGTGCCACCACCGTAATAACGGTAGGTCTGGTAAACGCCCAACTGCTTACCTTACGTCAGGCTATTGGGGTGATAATGGGGGCTAATATAGGTACCACCCTGACTGCCTATCTGATTGGTTTTAATTTACAGGATTTTGCCCTTCCCATTCTGGGTCTGGGGGCTATAATATTCCTGTTTGCTAAAAAGAAACGCTTTCATGTTATAGGACAGGCTTTATTTGGTTTTGGAGTTCTTTTCTTTGGTTTGACTATCATGGGCAACGGGATGAAACCCCTTAAGGATCTTCCGTTTTTTATAGACTTAATGTCCAGTATTGATAGTAACTCTATCATTGGTGTGGCGTTAGGCATGTTTTTCACTTTCCTGGTACAGAGCAGCAGTGCGACCATCGGTGTATTGCAGCAGTTGGCTTATCAGGGCGCGGTTACCTACGATCAGGCGGTTCCTATTCTCTTCGGCGACAATATCGGCACCACCATTACTGCCTTGCTTGCTGCCCTGGGTGCTAGTGTGGCGGCTAGACGAACGGCGCTTTCTCATTTTATGTTTAACCTGGTTGGCACTATAATCTTCCTTCCCCTCTTTCTGATTGGTGTTTTCAAACCAATGGTTATTCTAGTCACTAATTATTTGTTCGTACTTATTCCCGGGTTTGCCGGTAGCTGGGATAGCTTGAATATTAAACTGCAGATTGCTCAAACCCATGCAGTTTTCAATATTAGTAATACTCTTATCCATTTACCGCTGGTAGCGGTACTGGCTTTTATTGTCACCACCCTTATCCCTGATAAAGATGAAGATATCAGTAACCTGGCCCGGCCCCTATATATTGACTCGAGGCTTTTGCGTAACCCCTCCTTTGCGCTGTCCCAGGCTACACGGGAAACCCTGAGAATGGGATATCTGGCCCAG
Organism: uncultured Syntrophomonas sp.; assembly: GCA_964489585.1. Classification (GTDB taxonomy): domain Bacteria; phylum Bacillota; class Syntrophomonadia; order Syntrophomonadales; family Syntrophomonadaceae; genus UBA4844. Next base: position 2,941 of record CAZAZH010000142.1, on the reverse strand, counting down.
GAATCTTTTACTAATGCTATACAGTATTTTAATACCCGAAAGGAATCTCTGGTTAAGAATGGGGAGAAACTGGAAGATGCCATCAACACCCTGCAAAGAGAAATAACTGATTATGTGGTGTTAGCTTCGCAAAAACAATTGTCCAGCGAAGAATCCAACCATGCCTATATAATTCTTCAATCCTTAAATGATATCGAGCGTATTGGCGACCACAGTGAAAATATTATTGAGCAGGCTACTGTTGCCATTAAAGACCATGTCAGCTTTTCCGGTGAAGCCCAGCAGGAGTTGGATAACATAATTGAGGTTACCAATAATATTCTGCTGCTGGCTTTCAGAGCCCTGGAAAGGCAGGATAAATCTGTGGCTGAGCAGGTATTAACTCATGAAGAAACGATAGATGAACTGCAGGAAACTTATCGCCGCGCCCATATCAGAAGGTTAAATGAAGGTATATGTAATGGCAGTAACGGAGCCGTGTTCCTGGATGTGCTGAATAATCTGGAGAGAATCGGCGACCACTGTCGTAATATTGGTGAATATGTACTGGGGGAAAAATAAGTAGCCCAACACCCTGTCGAAGTTATTGATGGTGTCTATTTTGTAGGTTTACCATTTGGATTTTCGATTATACCTGCTTTTACTTTCTCAAATTCCTTGTTTTACCAGGATATGTTTTACGATTATTCTAAAAATAATTTGATAACGCTATAACGTTTTTGTTATAATATTATCACAAAAAAGTAATACTAATCATATAATTGAGGTGGGGATTTGAACCGCACTAAATATAATTATATTTTTTACGAAGACGCCAATGGCTATAGTAACACTTTTGCATTCCTGGAACAGCTGCAAAACAAAGCTCTTAACGGAGATAAAACAAGTAAGGTTCTTATTAACAGCATATATCGTAAGTTTAGACAGCTTAGATACAACGGGACTCGGGATGGTATGCCTGATTTCGAATTCTTTGCCGGAAGAAAATACTCCCTATGGCAAATAAGGATTAAACATACAACTGGTTACTACAGATTTTTTATCTGTCTTTGGAAGAAAGATACATATGTTATCTTAAACTATTTCACCAAGAAACAGAATAAAACCCCGGAAACTGAAATTGAGCGGGCCGAACGATTAATGACAGACTTTATTGAGAGGAATGGAGGCTGATCTCATGAAATCACAAAAGGACTTTGAAGAAATGGTAAGATCGGTTAATTCAGAAGAGGAATTTAACAGTTTAGAAATTTCATCAGTTTTCGCGTCCGAACTTATTAATGCTCGTCTGGAAAAAAACTTAACCCAGGCTGAATTAGCTAAATTATGTGGAATGAAACAGTCTGCTATTGCACGAATTGAAAATGGAAGTATTCCTAGAGTCGACACAGCCTGCAAAATAGCAAAAGCGCTTAATACAGAGATCCATTTCTTTTCTTCCCTTGACAATGGAACTAGAAACCAGCACCTTGAAGATAGAATTAGCGATATGGAAGTACAATTATCTGAACTCACAAAACAGGTTACGGAATTGGTAAGAAGCATTCAAACACATAACCAAATAAATATTACCATTAATAAATCGGAGTATTTGTATAATGATTAAGGAGAACCGTCCTATTATATAATCTTCTAGAATTATTTACATCAGTCCACCGAACCAATTCCAAATGAATTTACAACCGCATGCGCCATATGACACTAAACTTTACCTGGCTCGTATTCCAATATCTTCTCTAGCTCATCTAACAGGAACTTTTTGCCGATATCGTTGAAACAAACCATATTATATTCATTGCCGTTGTAATTCCGTCTTTCAGTTACAGCCCCATATTTATGGGAATTAGCATTTACAATAGTTCTTTTCTTGCCGTCCGTAAGCAATTCTTCCGCCAATATTCCCATTTTCTTCAATTGTTTATTAATCTCTACCCCGGTAATTTTTCTGCTGCGGTTCAGATCAATTGCGTTGTTTATGCATCTGGCAAATTGATTGACTCCAATATTTTCTTCTGGGAAACGGACGTTGCTTTTCTCTTCGTCAGTAATTATGAATTTAGCAGGCTTTCTAACTGCTTTATTTGCCGGTCTTTCAGCAGCTTCATTTAATATCTGTTGTACAAAAAACAGACATCGGATTATCCGCGGATCCTGTAAAAAACAATCCGCATCAATCGGTTGGCCATTTACCGGATTAATGCCATTAGCCATCTTATTTAAGATTTCACCGGCTTTCACGATCTTCTCTTTTTCCAGATCCATAAAATCACCTTCCCATAGCGGCATCACTTAACAACCAGCGCGCATTGCCCTAATTATTGCTTCTTAAGTACCCCAATGACCTTTCCCAGGACATTAATCTGATCACTTCTAACCTGGATTGGTTCATATTTGGCGTTTTCGGGAACCAGGAGGATGGTATCCCCCATTTGCATAAGCCTTTTCAGAGTAGCTTCATCCCCAAGGGCGACCGCCACGATATCCCTGCTACGTGCGGTTTGGCATCTTTCGATTAACACATAATCTCCCTCGGTTATATTGGCATCCTCCATGCTGTCACCGCGTATTTTTAATAGGAAGCATTCTTCCCTGCCTTTGGTCCATTCACTTGGCAGGTAAAACATATCAATCTCTTCTTCCATATAGATTGGCTTTCCAGCCGCAATTTTACCATAAGCCAGCAGTCCACCCAGATTATCCGCAGGATATTCCACATATTCATTTCCGTCCAACAGACTGACATCGGTTTTATTGTTACTGTCCATGCACAGCTTGAACTCCCGGTTATGGGCAATATCAAGATAACGGTAGTTTTCAACACTGCTGGGCAGCATAGACGGATGGAAACAGGGAATATCCTCAATAAATTCAAACTCGGTATCAATGATGGCCAGTTCGTTGCCATCGGTAGCGATACCATACTGACAACTGCGGTCATTGC
>CAZAZH010000141.1:1532-4218 GCA_964489585.1 uncultured Syntrophomonas sp. | reverse complement strand
TAGCAGTTCTGCCATATTGGTGGGAAGGTTCAGCTGCCGGATTTCCGTTACAGCCAAAGGTAGTACACCCTCTACCCTCGTTCCAACATTCTTGGTGATGAGGTATGCTGCAGGATGAACAGAATACTACCGTTTCTCCCGGTTTTATAGGAGTTTGACAATATGGGCAAGTTTTGCCGATTACATCGCTCAAAGTGGTCGCCTCCTTTGTGGATATTTGCATATGTGTTAACCGATAGCTTGCTAAAACAACATATGCAAAAGAACTCTACTAATTACCCCCGGGGAATCGTGGTAGATTTAACATTATATGGTTACATTATACATTAATCTACATGAGGATAGTTTTTTAAGTGTTGGCTTTCGAAACGCCGGTTTTGTAGGGAGTGCAATGAATTGATTGGGTTAATTGCAGGGACACACAGAGTCATTTTACCATAACTTATAGGAATAAAACCTTCTGGGTGTAGCGGTCGGTCGGATAAACTAAACAGCCCTGATAATGCATAAACTTTGGGACTTCAATAATATCTGGTTATATTATACAATAATCTACAAGGTCAGATAACATTTTCCAGTTTTCCTTTGGTTATTTGATCGATTAATTAATTTAAATTATATCTTCAGGCTAATGACAAGATAATGTCATAACGGCGTGTTATATTTAAAAAAATTGGTTAGTTAGATAAATTAATTGGGGAGAGAAGGGACGCTTTGCATAACAAAAGGCTATATATGGATTGGCAGAGAATGCAATTGTTGCATAAAAATTCAGACCTTATAGATATTGAGGCTTTTGGTGACCCGCCTGAAAGATATATCCTTACATATTCCTGCAAGGGCTTAATCTGGTTGCCCGGTAATCCTGCCCCCTCCATCAGCCACCAGCATCGTTTCGAATTATATTTAAACACTGATTATCCCCGTCTGCCCCCGGTTTTTCATTGTCTAACCAGCATTTTTCATCCGAATATACTGCCGCCGGAACGGAATGGTGGGGTTTGTATTGGTAGTTGGACACCAGCGGAAACTCTGGACAGTTTGTGTATCCGGCTGGGGGAAATGATTCAATACCGTAATTATAGTTTGACTGATGCTCTGGATTTGAAGGCAGCAAAATGGGCCACAGCTCACCAGGATAGCTTTCCTCTGGATACCAGGGATTTTTGGAACCATGGAAAGGAAGCGGATAATGAAATCATTTTATTGTAAGGAATGTGTGGTCAGGTCCGGGTTAGTTTTGTTGCTGTTACTGAGCATTTCAGTGCTGTTGGCAAAACCAGTCGTTGCTGAGGACGCTTCCCAGTTGTTTGATTTCGTCAGCCCTAGTGTAGTTAGTGTTTTAGCGGGTAACCAGGTTATCGGCAGCGGGTTTATTGTTAATTCTGAGGGCTACATAGTAACCTGTGCCCATGTCGCCAAAGGGGGTACCAAACTTAAAGTCAAATTATTTGACGGGCGGGTAGTTGCAGTGGAGGTGCTGGATCAGGATGGCAAATTGGATCTGGCAGTTTTGCAAACTAAAGAGAAGAATTTACCTACCGCTAATTTATCCCTGGCGGCAGTCAAAACCGGAAACAGTGTTTATGCGGTGGGTTCGCCATTGGGAATGGAGTCCTCATTGAGCCAGGGTATAGTCGCCAACCCTTCCCGTACAATTGAAGGCAATAATTTTATTCAGTGTAATATAGCTATTAATTCAGGTAATAGTGGGGGTCCTCTGTTTAATGCCAGTGCTCAGGTAGTTGGTGTTAATTCCATGAAACTAAGCGAGGCGGAAGGCATAGGGTTTGCCATACCCAGTTCTACGGTAGTTAACTATCTTCAATCTAATAATGTTCCGGTAGCCACGGTTAAACCGACAAAGGAAAGCAAATCTGCCGGGAAATCGGATGCAAACGAAAAACCTGCTCCCATCCAGCCCGAGATAGGCGGTAAAGTGGTGCCACTGTGGATTGTTATTGGAGTAATTATTATCCTGGTATCGGCAGCAGGTGGGGGTGGGTACTGGTATTATCGCCGCCGGCGCAACCAGGGTGCATCATCTAGTTTGCCGGAAAGTGAACCGGATATTGTTTTATCACTGCGGGATCGGCAGCAGTCGCCACCGGAGGATAATCTGGAAGATATTGATATTGATTTAAAATAATGATATAAGGAGCGGATATTTATGGCCAAAGTGAATGTCACCATTATTGATGTTACTGGTAATAAGGAGCAGCAGGCGGCTTTGCCTGATGATGCGCCGGTCAGACGTATAATTGCCAAGCTGGTGCAGATGATGGAACTGCCAGCTACCGGCCCTGATGGACAGCCTATGAGCTACAAGTTCATCCACAAGGCATCGGGAAAACAGTTATCCGATGACCAGACCCTCAGTCAAGCCAGTGTACAGGATGGGGATGTTTTACGGATGCAGCCGGAAATTACCGCTGGCGTATATAATGCGGTGATTTAATATGGATATTTTAGATATTGATCTGGATAGTGATGAGAATGAGAAGGTTGAAGAGAAGCAAGAACCGGTGAAAAGCGATGCTCCCCTGCTGGACTTAAGTAAAATGGACGAGGAAGTAGAAGACCGCTACAGCCGTTTGCGGCTCATTCCCTGGTGGGATCAGGAAAAACTGGCGGCTGCACGGGTAATGGTAGTGGGGGCGGGAGCACTGGGCAATGAAATATTAAA
>CAZAZH010000141.1:0-1432 GCA_964489585.1 uncultured Syntrophomonas sp. | reverse complement strand
TATTCCGCCTGCTATGAATGTACCATGACGGAACAAGATTATCGTTTGTTGAATATGAGGCGTTCCTGTGCTTTATTATCCCGGGAGGAAATGCTAACCGGCAAGGTCCCCACAACCCCTACTATTTCGTCAATAATCGGTGGGATTGAAGTACAGGAAGCGGTCAAACTGATTCATAACCGCGAAGACCTCCCTACCCTGGCCGGTAAGGGTTATTTTTTTAACGGCCTGACCCATGATTCATATGTGGTGGAGTATCAGTATAAAGAAGACTGCCCCAGCCATGAAAGCTTTGATAAAATCGTTGAACTGGATCGTCAGGTAGCCAATACTACGGCGGCTGAGATGTTAGCCATAGCACGTGAGCAACTGGGGCCTGAAGCTATAATCGATCTTCATCGGGAATTGGTAGTAAATTTTAAATGTGAAAAATGCGGGACCGAAGAGCAGGTTTATAAACTGCTGGGGCAGATTTCCGAGAAAGAAGCCCGCTGTCCCGGTTGTGAAGAAATTAGAATTCCACGTATGACCCATATTATCCAGGGGAACGAGGATTTTCTACAAAGACCTTTGAGTCAGTTGGGGGTTCCGCCGCTGGATATTATTGCTGGGCGCCTGGGCATGAATATGATCCATTTTGAGTTTACTGGTGACCTGCATGAGGTAATGGGATAGGTTGAACTATACAGGTTGAAATAGAAAGGGATGAGGTTATGAACGGTGAACATGATGACCTGGAAATAAGCCTGAATCCCCCTGAGGATAAGCAGCTCTCACAGTCACAGGACTTTACCATCATATTAGATTATGATGTCCACCAGCAAATGGACAGCTATGCTCAAACCGACCTGTCACGGGAGTTAGCAGGGGTAATCCTGGGTCATTATGAGCAAAAAGGTTCCAGGATATTTATACAGGTAAAAGCGGCGATTGAAGCCCGCGATGCGGAAAGGCAGAGAGCCAGTGTAAAATTCACCCATGAATCCTGGGCTTATATTAACCAGGTCAAAGATAAGATGTTCCCGGACTTAAAAATTGTGGGCTGGTTTCATACTCATCCCGGTTTTGGTATATTTCTTTCTGAATTTGACCGTTTTATTCATAGGAACTTTTTTAACCTGCCCTGGCAGGTTGCTTTTGTATTAGACCCGGTAGCCCATAAAGAAGGCTTTTTTTGTTGGGAAGGTAATGAAATAAAACCTTGTGCCTATGAGGTGGAAAAGATCGGCTACAACAATGGCGGTTATTTGTTGCCTGGTTATAGTCCAGGAATGGAATCGGACGATAAATCGGCACGAGCAGGTATGCAGGGAAATAAGGAGGCTGCCATTGTCAAAGGCGGGTTCAAATGGTGGCAGGCTATTGTCGGTCTGGTGGTAATAATGGGTCTGGCTCTGGGTAGTTACAATATAGGAATAAAACAGGGTAAAAC
>CAZAZH010000140.1:0-4226 GCA_964489585.1 uncultured Syntrophomonas sp. | reverse complement strand
TCGGGGGTATACAAGGAGGAAGACATATTGCGTATTTTTATTGATTCAGCTAATATTAACGAGGTAAGGGAAATACATGCTCTGGGGTTTCTTGCTGGAGTAACCACTAATCCCAGCCTGGTTGCCAAGGAGAAACGAGATTACAAACAGGTAATAAAAGAGATATGTGATATAGTTGATGGCCCCATAAGCGCCGAAGTCATAGGGCTGGACTATGATTCTATGATTCGAGAAGGACAAGAACTGGCGGCTATTCACCGTAATGTGGTAATAAAAGTACCACTTACTGAAGAAGGATTAAAAGCTATTCATACGTTTCGGGAAAAAGGAATAGCCACCAATGCTACCCTGGTATTTTCCGCTAACCAGGCTTTACTGGCAGCCCGAGCTGGAGCCAATTACGTTAGTCCTTTTATCGGCAGGGTGGATGATACCAGTAATGATGGCTTGCTTATGCTTAATGACATTATAACTGTGTTTGACCAGTATATACTGGATACTGAGATTATTGCTGCCAGTATTAGGCATCCCATGCATGTTGTCGAGGCCGCCAAGATGGGTTCCCATATAGCTACTATACCTTATAATATTATTAAGCAAATGCTTAAACATCCTCTAACCGATGCCGGTATAGAAAAATTTCTACACGATTGGAAGCAGGCGTTTTAGGCAACAAATAGGAGGGTTTGGTCGTGGAGAGAGAATTAGCTCTTGAATTTGCAAGAGTAACCGAAGCTGCTGCTCTTGCTGCTGCTCGCTGGGTTGGAAGAGGGGATAAAGAAGCTGCTGATGATGCTGCCGTTACTGCCATGAGGGTTATGTTTGATACGGTTTCTGTGGATGGAGTGGTGGTTATTGGCGAAGGAGAAATGGACGAAGCTCCGATGCTTTATATCGGAGAAAGAGTTGGTAACGGTATTCCTCCGGAGGTCGACATTGCAGTAGACCCCCTGGAAGGTACTAATATAGTAGCCAAAGGCCTTACCGGAGCTATTGCGGTTCTGGCAGCAGCACCCCGGGGCAGTCTCCTCCATGCTCCTGACATGTACATGGATAAGATTGCCGTAGGTCCTGAATGTAAAGGCAGAGTTTATCTGGAAGCCAGTGTAAAGGAAAATCTACGTGAAGCAGCCCGGGCTCTGGGTAAACTGATGAGTGAGGTAACGGTAGTAATACTGGACCGTCCCCGCCACCAGGAAATAATTGAACAGGTTAGAAGCGCGGGGGCACGAATAAAATTGATTACTGATGGTGATGTTTCGCCTGCGGTTGCTGCAGCCTATGATAATTCAGGAGTTGATATTTTAATGGGCATAGGTGGGGCTCCAGAAGGGGTTATAACCGCAGTTGCTCTTAAATGTCTGGGTGGGGATTTTCAAGCCCGACTCTACCCGGAAGGTGAGGAAGCCGAAGAAGAAATTCGTCGCTGTCATGAGATGGGGATAACAAATGTAAACAAAATATTTACTATTGATGAATTGGCTCGCTCCGATGATGTTATTTTTGCTGCTACCGGTATAACTGATTCATTTCTACTAAAAGGCGTACGCTACAATAAGAGGCGTGCTATCACTCAAACCCTGGTTATGAGAAGCAAATCAGGAACCATAAGACATATCGAAGCTACCCATCATCCTGATAAAAAACCGCTATATAAAGATGAACGAATAAAAATAAAATTAGATTAATAGCAACCGGAGGATTAAACTCTTTTATATGCTGGTATAATAAAATTAGAAGCAAAAACAGCAGGATACCATTTTACGTTTTCCTGCCACAAGCATTCGCGTGGCATTACCTGCCTGGACAGATCCATTTCATAGCCATAAATCCAAAGTAGTTGTTTTTTTAAAGTCTAATAGTTCTGTGGAAAATACCTACAAAAGGTGTAATCGTATTTAGCACAGGATTTTTAGGAGTCGCTATGTTTGTAACTAAACATTTAATTAATAGAAAGGAGGAAGTTCTTGAACATATCTGAATTAGACAACAAGACTATGTTAGAACTTTACCAGATTGCGAGAGATCAGAATCTTTCCGGTTATTCCAGGCTACGTAAGAAGGAACTTATATTCGAAATAACCAAGGCCTTGACTCAAGCCGACGAACTACTGGAGGCTCAGGGAGTACTGGAAATTATGCCAGATGGATATGGGTTTTTAAGGCCTTTTACCTTCCTTCCCAGTCAGGACGATATTTATGTTTCCCCTTCTCAAATTAGAAAATTTGAACTACGTACTGGAGATCGGGTAGGTGGACAGGTAAGGTCACCCAAGGATAATGAGCGGTTTTTTGCCTTATTAAGGGTTCAGAATGTCAACAGTTTTCCACCCGAAGATTCCGTAAAAAGAATCCACTTTGATGCCCTGACACCACTATATCCCAGGCAACGTTTAGTTTTAGAAACCTCTTCCCAGGAGTTATCAACCCGTATTATTGATTTGGTTGCGCCCATAGGGAAAGGCCAGCGGGGCTTGATTGTTGCTCCTCCTAAAGCAGGGAAAACCATCTTATTACAAAAAATTGCTCAGGGAATAACCGCCAATCATCCGGAAATTGATGTTATTATTCTACTGGTTGATGAAAGACCGGAAGAAGTAACTGACATGCAGCGCTCTACCAAGGCCGAAGTAGTAGCTTCAACCTTTGATGAACCACCGGAGAACCATGTTAAGGTTACTGATATGGTACTGGAGAGAGCTAAACGTTTAGTCGAGCATAAAAAAGATGTAGTAATACTCATGGATAGTGTTACTCGTATGGCTAGAGCCCATAACCTGGTAGTTCCCCCCAGTGGCAGGACTCTTTCCGGCGGTATCGACCCGGCTTCACTGGATAAACCAAAACGCTTTTTTGGAGCTGCCCGTAACATAGAGGAAGGTGGTAGCCTGACTATTATAGCTACAGCCCTGGTGGAAACTGGTTCCCGAATGGATGAGGTAATATTTGAAGAATTTAAAGGACGCGGTAATATGGAACTGGTTTTAGATAGGAAACTGGCTGAAAGAAGGATTTTCCCGGCTATCGATTTAAAACGTTCGGGGACCCGCAAAGAGGAACTGCTGTTTAGCCCAGAGGAATTGGAATTAACCTGGAATCTACGTAATACCTTCAGTGATTACAGCCCGGTCGAAACTATGCAGATGATGGTTGATACTATGAAGAAAACCAAGTCTAACAAAGATTTGCTGCGTGCCGCTCCTCTGGTTTTCGGAAAAAAGGATTACGCCCGTAATGCCTATTAGACAATAAATGTGAATAAATACCTCTTTCCTGGTCAAGAATATAGGGCAGCGAGGACTTTATTGGGTGGTACTCGCGGAAAGAGGTGAAAAAGGTGAATAAGAGGTGGATAAGTTCACTACTGTTATGCACCTTTCTGTGGTATGTTGGCAATAGTCCAGCGCTAGCTGCTTTAAACCAGGCCAGTTTTATACCTTGTAATGCTCAAAAACAGCTCACAGGCAAGTCCATAGAGAATTACTATGTACGACCGGGTGACAACCTGTGGAACATATCCCGGGAAAAGCAGGTTGATTTGCAGATGCTAATGAGCATTAACAATCTGGATGATAACAGTATTTTAAGTGTAGGACAAAAACTGAAAATTCCTGGTGGCCAGGCTCAAGTTCATATTATACGCTCTGGTGAAACCCTCTGGGATATTGCCCGCAACTATAATATCAATTTAGCGGAGCTAGAGAGGATTAACAGCAACAAGCAGGCCACTAATCTGAAAATAGGTGACCAGATATACCTGCCCCGGGATACTTCGCGGATAGCACTTAGTGAATCACCTAAACCTTCACGTAGCATAATATCCCGTTATACCTGGCCAATTCGGGGAACTATCACTTCCGAATATGGTTGGCGTAGCTCTGGTTTCCATCATGGACTGGATATAGCTGGAGATTTTGGAGACCCGGTGCGGGCTGCTGCCACGGGGGTAGTATCTTTTACCGGTTATGTATCTCTTTATGGCAACACAGTGATAATTGACCACCCTAACGGAAAGCAGACCCTATATGCACATCTTAATGAGTTTAAGGTAAAGTCAGGGGATAGGGTAGTCCGTGGCGCTATTATTGCCACGGTAGGTAGTACAGGTCGTAGTACCGGACCCCATCTTCATTTTGAAATAAAACAGGGTGATACCAGGGAAGACCCGCTAGTTTGTCTTAGGTAAAAAGCTAAAAAAGCCTCCTGCAATCAGGGGGCTTTTTTTA
>CAZAZH010000139.1:0-4255 GCA_964489585.1 uncultured Syntrophomonas sp. | reverse complement strand
AGAATGAAAGGGTGGATATCGAAATGACAAAGAAAGAGAACTGGGAGAAACAAGAAAACTGGAATAATTTTATAGATTCCGGCGGGAATTATGGTTTTGATGAGGAAGTACTAAACCGGGCTTTTGAAGAAGCCAAAAGGATCTACAAAGAAAGAGGATTCCAGAGAAGAATGGGCTACGGAAAAGCCCCGGCTGTTACAACAGTAGATATGGCCAGAGCCTGGATGTCCGATGGTCACCCCTTTACCTGCGAGAATAATGTAGAAATTTGTGCCAATGCCCTTAAGGTATTGGACGCAGCCAGAAAAACTGGAGTTCCCATTTTCCACACCACTACTGGATATACCGGAAAGAGACAGCTCGACCTGTGCAAATGGGATGAGAAGATTCCTATGCGTACCCTGGATATCAACTCTGAATGGATGCAAATTGACCCCAAACTAAAACCCCAACCGGAAGAACCCGTTATCCACAAGAAATATGCCAGCAACTTCTTCGGCACTCATTTAGCTGAAACCCTGTATCATCTGGGAGTTGACACCGTAATAGTAATGGGCGCCACTTCCTGCGCATGTGTTAGACACACCGTTATGGATTCCACCGGATATGGATTTAAGACTATAATTCCGGAAGGCACCATTGGCGACAGAATACCAGGAGTTATTGCCTGGAACCTGTTTGACATGGATGCCAAGTTCTGCGACGTTGAGCCTTTGGAAAATGTAGTAAAATACCTGGAAGGCATCGACAAGAGCGTATACAAAAGAGAAATATAACCGTTCCGTAAATTAATCACCTTCCGTAATTTTATATAAATAAGGACAGGGGGCACGTTTAATTAAAAACTTTGATTTTTAAGTAGTGCCCCCTGTATTTTTCTTAGCTTTTAGCAAACATTATATTAAAGAGATTCCTTTGGGAATTTTAACTTAGAAAGGAGTAGTTATATGAGTCTATTGATAAAAAACGGCAATATAGTGACTTCGGTAAATGAATACAAAGCCGATGTCCTTATAGAAGGTGAAAAAATTGTAGCCATTGGTACCGGTTTAGAAGATCGTGCTGACCAGATCGTAGATGCTTCTGGCAAATATGTTTTCCCTGGTGGTGTAGATGAGCATTTGCACTATAATTCCTTTAGCTCCCTGGGTTATGAAACTTCTGATGCTGCTGCAGTGGGTGGTACTACAACGGTTGGAGATTTCGTTGTCCAGCCTAAAGGAATAGGATTAAAAGACTCCATAGTAAAGTATAAAAAAGAGGCAGTTGAAGGCAAAGCCATGGTGGACTATGTCTTGCATGGAATTATCATGGATCCCACCGACCAATCCTTTGCCGATATACCTTCCATGCCTGAAGTTGGGGTAGCCGCAGTCAAACTTTTTATGGCCTATAAAGGTATGGATTACTATGCTACTGATGATTCTATCTTTAAAGCTTTGCAGATAGCTAAAAAATGCGGCGTAACCATTATGGTTCATGCTGAGAATGCAGATATAATTGATGTTAAAATTAAACAGCTGTTAGCCGAAGGGAAAACAGGCACGGAGAATTTCTCTGTATCAAGACCTGTTTTAGCTGAAGCAGAAGCTACTTCCAGAGCTGTTTATATGGCGAAAATGGCTAATGCGCCACTCTTCGTAGTCCATGTAACCAACCAGGCAGCCGCAGAAGTCTTAAGGGAAGCTCGTGACGAAGGGGTTCAAGCTTTCGGAGAAACCTGTACCCATTATATGAGTTTAAATGATAAGAATTTAGAAAAACCGAACTTTGAAGGAGCAAAATACGTATGTAACCCGCCTTTAAGACCACAGTCAGATGTTGATTTTATGTGGGAAGCAATTCAGAATGGCTGGCTGCTGGCAGTAAGCTCTGACCATTGTGCGGTTATCGGTGGTTTTAAGGTTGCCAAGCATAGGGGTATCAATGATTTCAGCAAAATACCTCCTGGTTCCCCAGGCGTACAAGATCGCCTGCATATGATTTGGACTTATGGAGTTGAAAAAGGCAAGATTTCCCGTACCAAGTTTGTTGACGTCTGCTGCACAACTCCGGCTAAAATCTGCGGTATCTACCCGCAAAAAGGAGAAATTGCGGTTGGATCAGATGCCGATATAGTTATTTTTGATCCTAATTACAAAGGTGTTTTCAATAATGAAACTAGTTTGCATGACACTGATTACAACGCTTATGAAGGCTTCGAACAGATAGGAAGAGCAGAAAAAGTATTCCTTAGAGGAAGCCTGGTAGCTGAAAACGGCAAATTCCTAGGCAACGAAGGTCAGGGTCAACAAGTAATGGCTAAACCGTATGGCTTATGCTATGACAATTTTAAAGGATAGTAGTTTTATAAATTGAATAACAGGAGGAATGGGATGACTTCGGAAAAAAAGGAAAGAGTTTCCTTGCCCTGGGCGGTAGCTATAACCGTGTTTATATCATTACCATTCACCTTCTTTTTGGGTAAGTACAATTTTCCACTCTGGGTATGCTTTATTGTATGGGCTGAGTATTTTGCCCTGGGTGGAAATCCCGATACTTGGAAACTAATCATTCCCTCACTTCCTTTTGGTGCATTCTTTGGTGCAGTATGGTGTGCCTTGGCAGTTGCTCTGGCAAATCTTATCGGCGGGCAATATAGCATGTTCTGGGGATTGGTTGTGGCTAACTTTATCGTCTTACCCATATTTATTGCCCTGATTCCACGTTGGCATATCTGGGAAAAAGGAACTCTGGCAGTATTCAATGGGTTCACATTATTCCTGGCAGTTTATTTTACTCTTAGTATCCCCTCAGTAGGAATGATGGACAATCCCTATTGGATTATATTCTGGGTATTTATTTGGACTGTAGTAATGGCTTATTTTGGTTGGTTTTTAGGATGGCTGAATGTAACTTTAACATTTCCGTATAAGGCTACTGATATAAGCCAAAAAGATTAAAGATCCTGATTTTAAGCATAAACTTCTAGCTGTATCTACCATGATTTGTTACAGACGTCTCGGGTGCTGTCATTAGTTCGCAGCACATCTACCGGGGCGTCTTTTTTCTTTATAAGGCCATAAATTTCTTTTGGCGTTATAACCAAGTTTTGGGAAGGATAATTTTAATAGCAATTGCAACAATAATAAAAGTAACGCAGTCTAAATTTTTAACAATGAAAGGATGGATATTAGTGGCAGAAAAAGAAACATGGGAGAAACAAGAAACATGGGATAAATATGTAGATACCGGCGGACAATATCAGTTTGATGAGGAAATGTTAAATAGGGCTTTTGAGGAAGCTAGAAAGGTCTACCGAGCCAGGGGATTCCAAAGAAGAATGGGTTACGGAAAAGCCCCGTGTGTAACTACCGTAGATATGGCCAGAGCCTGGATGTCAGATGGCCACCCCTTTACTTGTGAGAACAATGAAGAAATTTGTGCCAATGCCCTGAAGGTATTGGAAGCAGCCAGAAAATCAGGAGTTCCTATTTTCCACACAACAACCGGATATACCGGAGAAAGACAGCTCGATTTGTGCAAATGGGATGAGAAAATTCCCATGCGTACACTTGATATTAAATCTGAATGGATGCAAATTGACCCCAAACTAAAACCCCAACCGGAAGAACCTGTTATTCATAAGAAATATGCCAGTAATTTCTTTGGCACCCATTTAGCTGTAACCTTATACACTCTAGGAGTTGACACGGTAATAGTAATGGGCGCCACCGCCTGTGCCTGTGTTAGACACACAGTTATGGATTCAACCGGATATGGATTTAAAACTATAATTCCGGAAGGCACTATTGGTGATAGGGTACCTGGAGTTATTGCCTGGAACCTGTTTGATATGGATGCCAAGTTCGCCGATGTCGAGCCTTTGGATAAGGTAGTAAAATACCTGGAAGGCATCGATGCAAGCGTATATAAGAGAGATATTGTCCATTAAGTTGACCCAATAATATAGTTGAGGGTTTTGCATAATGAAACAATCTAAATATTATTCTTAAGCGTAGGCGCAGAATCTTAAGATCCTTCGGCTTTACCTCAGAATGACAGTCCTAAAATAAACTATTAATTTTTAAAAAAAGTGAATTATGCAAACCCCCCGGTTAAATACGTTAAATGATGGTACCGGATGGGTATACAGCTAAAATACAGGAGCTAGCGCTGGTCGAGCATGGTAGCTGCGCAGTTCTGTTCTATCCCTACCATAAAATAGTTCAGGCTAAAAAGCCTGAATTTTTTTGTGAATAATTTTCGGCAAGAG
>CAZAZH010000138.1:0-4257 GCA_964489585.1 uncultured Syntrophomonas sp. | reverse complement strand
AGGAGGTGTAATAATGGGCCGAAATGATAACCGGCGTGATGACCGTATTGACAACCGTCGTGGTGACAACCGGGATGACCGTATTGATAACCGTCGCGATACTGACCGCAATGATAATCGTGACAATCGTATCGATAATAGTCGTAGAGACGATCTACGCAACGACCGCTAATTAATTTCTAAGGGGAGGGATGTTGATACCCTCTCCTCTACATATGCCATCTTTTTTCTCGTATAACACTTCTTAACTTTGACAAGTCCCCTCAATTTAGGTTAAAAAAGAAACAAACCCACTATTTTTTTAACAGCATAAGTACTTGAGAAAAGAAGTGATTATTAATGAAGAAACTTTTTAGTATTGTACTGACACTAATTATAGTTATTGTACCTGTAATGGTAAACACCGAAACAGCTGATGCCAAGGATTATTACCGCAGCTTTTCTAAACTGGCCAAACACCAGACCCGGGGTGAAGACTATTACATAAACAAGTATGATGGCCCTTCTGATACTGCGATTATTGCCATTCATGCTGGCCAAATTGAATTGCAAACGGGTGAGTTGGCAGCAACCATTGCCGATTGGACTGGGAGTGACCTTTATACCTTCGAGGGAATAAAGAATAGAAATAACGGTATATTACATGTTACCTCTACCCGTTTTAACGAACCTGTAGCCCGCAGTTTAGTTGCTCAATCAAATAAAACCCTCTCCATCCATGGGTGTACTGGGGATCGGGCAGTAACTTACGTCGGCGGCCAGGATACTAACCTGGGCAAGAAAATAAAGGCCAGCCTTCGGGTTTCCGGTTTTAAGGTACTTACCCCGCCTAAACATTTGGACGGAAAAAACCCCAAAAACATCTGCAATAAAAACGCCAGCGGCAAAGGAGTACAATTGGAGTTAACCATACCACTTAGGAAACAATTTGTATCCGACTCCGGACCAACCGATACATTTTATCGCTATGCTGCCGCAGTAAGTAAAGCATTGCAAGAGTAAATAGGGGCAAATTGGGATAATAAACTCCCCACTTGCCCCTTTCATTTTAAACCTAAAGGTTATATACCTGTTTCATCCAGTCTACCGTCCGGGGAATACCTTCTTTCAAAGTAACCCGGGGTTGATAGTTCAAATCCCGTATGGTCTTGCTTATATCAGGAACCTTAATTTTAGTGGTAAAGGGTTCTTCTTCCCGATATTCTATATGGTTATCATCTTTTTTCAGATAGGTAAGAATCATATCGGAAGTTGATTTCATGTCGTGTAATTCACTGCCGGCTATATTGTAGACCTCTCCAGCTTTAAAATTATCAACTATGTTAGCCAGAGCCACGCTGCAGTCATCGATATACAAAGAGGTTCTTTTGTGCTTTAAAATTCCAGTAACCAGACACCTGACCGGGTTAATATATTGGATTAACAGATACTTTTTTATAGTGAATTGTGAGGGAACCCGATATATGCCCCAAATTAAAGTTTCGAAAAGTTATCATATCAACCTGACAGCAGTTTCAAATTTGTTGAGTGAGGGAGTGTCAGTAGTAACCGTTACTAACCGACCTGCCTTTATGCATAATACATATAACAATTTCCTGCGCCAAACGTACCACCCCCGGGAGCTAATTATCATTCTCAATAATAATTCTATGAATATCAAAAACTGGCGACAGCAGGCGCCACCTCACGAGTCCATAAAGATTTTTCAATTGGACGAAGAAGTTTCACTGGGAGAGTGCCTCAATTATGCAGTTGCCCGGACCAGTTATGAATATATCGCCAAATTTGATGATGATGATTACTATGCCCCCGAATTTATTAGCACCGGCATGAAGAGTTTACTCAGTGTTAATACCCATATAGTGGGGAAAGCCTGCCGTTTTATCTACTTTGAAAGCAGTTCTACCCTTGCTCTTTATGAACCAGTTCCTGAGTATTCTTATGTAGAATATGTTCCCGGTGCGACCATGATAATAAAAAAGTTAGTCTTTGACAAAGTGAGATTTCCTGACCTGAATGCAGAAGAGGACAGTGATTTCCAGGAAGAATGTCTGCAGAAGGGGTTTTTAATATATGCTAGCGACCGCTTTAATTATGTAACTGTACGGCGTCCCGATAAAGACACCCATACCTTTAAGCTGGATGACGAGACATATATGGGCTACTGTGAAGAAATAATCTCCATAGACGATTTCAGACCAATTATAATAAGGGCAGACGAATAACTTATTACATTTAATATCCCTTATTAGTTCCATAGTAAAGGGACTTAACAAGTGTTAGAATAAGATGATAACACTATAAGGAGTTGGTTAAATGGAACCTAAACCTCGTTCTGCTTCCACCGTAACCATGACCCAGATAGTACTCCCCTTTCATGCTAATGTAGCTGGTAATATGCACGGCGGCGAAGTTATGAAGTTAATGGACTCTGCTGCCGGTGTAGTGGCGGCACGTCACAGCTTATCCAATGTTGTTACTGCCAGCGTTACCCAGCTTTCTTTTATTGAGCCGATTTTTGTAGGTGACCTGGTTCTTTGTAAAGCTGAATTAACCTATACCGGCAACACCTCCATGGAAGTATATGTAAGAGTTGATGCGGAAGATTTAAACCGCGGCATTACTAAACACGTTTGTGAAGGCTATTTCTTCATGGTAGCCCTGGATCGCAATGGACGCCCCACCAGGATACCCCCGCTGCTCATTGAAAATGAGGAAGAGCAGCGCTGCTTTGATTCTGCCCGGGAGAGGATTCAACATATGAAAGAAGCAAAAAGCAAATCTCAGAACTGTTAATCGAATTAAATGTAACAAGCCTTCCCTCAAATAATCGAGGGAAGGCCTTTTTTCTGAAGGGCGAAATTTT
The DNA here is from genome assembly GCA_964489585.1 of uncultured Syntrophomonas sp. Lineage (GTDB taxonomy): Bacteria > Bacillota > Syntrophomonadia > Syntrophomonadales > Syntrophomonadaceae > UBA4844. The sequence continues at coordinate 1,391 of CAZAZH010000138.1, read as the reverse complement.
TATCATTGTGCAGGAATAATATTGCAGCTTAGCGAAAGGTAATTCAATCTAATAGCTGCAAGAAATTCTACTCGGTAGAAACTCAAGTCAATTAACTGGTTTTTAGTACTACGGGGCAATTTTTTAAGGAATTATGGAGAGGCATATATGAAAATTAATCAAAGTTTAAAAGGTAAATTCATTATTGTGGTCTTTACCATATGTCTGAGTTGCCTGCTGGTAGTATCCGTAATCAGTTACAGCCTTTCTTATAACCTGGTCAAGAACAAAACCAATCAGAGTGCCAGTGAAGCCGTAGGAAAAAATGCTTCTCAGTTAAATAATTGGTTTATGGAACAGGGCCAGGTAGTTCATGCCATAGCCCAGGATATTGAGATAAATAAGGATTTTTCGGACCAATACCTGTCTAATTACCTGATTCAAAAATTTGACCGACAAAAATCCCAGGTTTTAGATTACTATATAGGTTTTGCAGATAAAAACCGGACTATGGTCTGCGCTACTGGTTGGATTCCCCCGCCGGATTATGATGCCACCACCAGAGAATGGTATAAGGAAGCGCTTAAGCAGAATAAACTGGTTTATATCACCCCTTACCTGGATGCTGATACTAAACAAATGATAATTACCCTGGCAGAACCAATTAGAGACGGAAATAATGTGTTAGGGGTAATAGCTGCCGATATACTGTTGACTGATGTTATGGATTTGGCCGAAAAAGCACGTATTGAAGGTGCCAGCTATACTTTCCTGCTAGATGATCATTATAATTTTATGATTCATCCCCAACCCGGCTTCCACCCTACTCCCGAGAAATCGGTGAATGCTGCCCAGGTTATGGGAGGCAAATTCCGGCCGCTTATTGAGGATATAAAACAAGGCCAATACAATATTATTGAGTTGAAAGATTATGACAACAGCAAAAGGTGTTTTGTTTTAAGCAATATCGAAGCCACCAACTGGACTTTCGGTATTGCCATTCCCCGCAGTGAGTATATCAAACCTTTGAATAACTTGCTGCTTGGGTTTACGGTAGCCCTGGCTATTTCTCTACTTATGGGCATCCTCATTATTCTTCCGGTAGTGCGCAACCTTTTAAACCCCATACTCCAGCTAAATAAAGCCGTCAGCAGCTTTGCCGAAAAGGACTTCACCGCACGATCACTAGTTTCATCGGAGGATGAAGTTGGACAGTTAAGTGATAATTTCAATCGTATGGCCGATATTATTCAGGAATATAACCAAAACCTGGAACAGACCGTGGCCCAAAGAACCGCTTCTATCAGGAACCTGTTAAATAACGCCGGTCAGGGATTCCTGTCATTCGGGTATGATTTATACATTGACGAAGAATACAGCTCAGAATGCAATCGTATATTTGGCCAGGAAAT
>CAZAZH010000137.1:0-4281 GCA_964489585.1 uncultured Syntrophomonas sp. | reverse complement strand
AATATGGTCTTCACCGGGTTTGCCCTGCTCTCGCTGGGTTTACTGATTCGCTATACGAATCTTTATAGAAGAAAGGCTGCTTAAAAATGGAGAATCACCTGCTTAATATTGGGTTTGCTCTGCTTCTAATAGGAATTATGATTAGTCTTTATTCTCTATGGTGGTCAACGGAGCGGTTACACAATATCATTAAGGGCATTTTCTGGTTGGCTCTGTTATCTTTAACCGTTACTATTATAGTACGAATAGCGGAAACCGGGCGATTACCTTTTGCCAGTATGTATGAGTTTACTATGATTTTCACCTGGGCTATCCTTTGTCTTTTCGTTATCACCAGGCGGAAGTTTAATTCCCCGATTTTTGATTTGTTGGCAAACATCCTGGTAGTCCTGCTTTTATTGGCAGCCAGTTTCCTACCCTCTGAGGCTCGTCCCCTGATGCCGGCTTTACAAAGCGCCTGGCTGCATATCCATGTCTTAACCGCTATCATTGCCTATGGCTCTTTTGCCGTTGCCTTCTGCCTGGCCGGGGTGTACCTGTTCCGGGAAAATAATACCGCAGTAGATGAGCTCAGGCGTTTAGACCAATTAATTTACCGCCTGGTCGTGCTGGGTTTTGTATTTTTAAGCCTGGTCATTATTACTGGCGCTATTTGGGCTGAACAAGTCTGGGGCAACTGGTGGACCTGGGATCCTAAAGAAACCTGGTCACTGGTAACCTGGTTAGTCTATGCCGCTTACCTGCACGCTCGCCGTACCTATGATTGGAAGGGACATAAAAGTGCGATTATTGTAATTATAGGCTTTATTGTAGTCCTTATTACCCTTTTTGGAGTAAGTTTAATATTACCGGGTCTGCACAGCTATATTTAACCTACTTTCACCGCAGTACCGCTGGCAGCTACCATCAGCATGCCATCACGGATCACCTCGTAATCAAGGTCAATGCCGACCACCGCATTAGCCCCTAGCCTACGGGCCTTTTCGGCCATCTCGTCAACAGCTATCCGGCGGGCTTCGTTTAGTTTTGCTTCGTAGGCACCGGAGCGTCCTCCTACAATGTCCGTAATACTAGCAAAGATATCTCTGACTACATTGGCCCCCATAATGGCTTCTCCCGCCACCAATCCCAGATATTCACGAATAGGCTGCCCCTCTATACTTGGTGTAGTTGTAAGAATCATAAATCAGACCTCCTTATTTATTTGAGGGTTTTACATAATCAACTAAATTAATAAGTTATTTTAGTAGTATCATCCCTGAGGGAAAGCCGAAGGATCTTAAAAATTCTTCGCCAACGCTTAAGAATAGTATCTTAGATTTTTCATTATATGAAACCCTCATTTACAACCATATTATCATAATAAATCTCCATAAAAAACCCCGCCAGTTGGCGGGGTTAATTCGGGAGGTAATGAATTATTTTTTAATAATGTTGTGCTCTGGGCCATAGGGGAAGCCAGTGATATCTTCGACTTCACCATTTTCCTTGATTACCAGGATGTTATGCTCGCGGTATCCGCCGGCACCAGGCTGCCCCTCAGGAATCATAATCATAGGTTCCATGGATATAACCATATTCGGCTCTAATACTGTCTCAATATCCTCACGCAGCTCGAGACCAGCTTCGCGGCCATAGTAGTGAGAAAGAACACCGAATGAATGGCCGTAACCAAAGGTACGATTAGCCAACAGGTTGTATTTACGGTAAATATCATTTAATTCGGCACAGATATCCATGCATCTTACCCCCGGCTTAATCAGCTCAAGGCCGCGATCCATAACTTCGCAATTTATTTTCCAGTATTCCAGGGACTTGTCGTCTACTTCCTGGAAGAACATAGTCCGTTCTAGAGCTGTGTAATAGCCGGCAATCATGGGGAAGGAGTTATGGCTTAAGATATCCCCGCGTTGAATTCTTCTGGAGGTAGGCCAGTTATGGGCACCATCGGTGTTAATTCCGGATTGGAACCAAATCCAGGTATCTCTTAGTTCAACATGGGGCAATAATTTAGCTATCTCCCGAACCATAGCCTGGGTCCCGTGCAGGGCTACTTCATATTCGGGTACACCTTCATCGATAGCTTCAACTACTGCATAGCCGCCGACATCAGCCACATGAGCCCCGATTTTAATATGCTCTATCTCTTCCTGTGATTTGACCATGCGCTGTCTCATTAAAGCCTGGGATACGTCTACTAATTCAAAATCCGGGAGAGCATCTTGTACCTGTCTTTTTAACAAAATTGGCATTTGATCTTCTTCAATTCCCAAGCGGCCTTTTTTCACCCCGGCCTCATCCAGTATTTTCTTTACCGCATAGAGGTAGTTATCTCTTCTCCAGTCAGTGTATACTATATTATCACTGAAGTTCGAGCGGCGATAAGGCATACCGGCATCGATATTGGTAGACACCACGCAGCTTTTATCTGGGGTTACCACCAGTCCATAATACCTGCCGAAACTGGTATACAGGAAGTCAGCATAATAACAAATGTTTTGATAAGAGGTAAAGAAAACAGCATCAATTTTATCATCGGCCATATGCTTACGCAGCCTGGCATAACGACGATCAAATTCTGCTTTGGAGAAGGTAGGTTTTACTTTTTCACCATTGGGGATAAGTTTTATTCTTTCCAGATCGCTAATGCTTTGTACCATTTTCTTTGTCTCCTTTCGATAAATCCTTATATTTTGTTCGCACCCTGGGGAGCGCAAAACACCACGTAATATTAGCTCAGCTCTTTATGGGCAGTCTCTGTTGTCTGCAGCAATGCCACAAAACAAATCGCGGCAGCTGCCATCAGATAGAATGCAGGGGCAAACATATTACCCGTTGATGCAATTAAAAAGGTAGCAACAAAAGGAGCAGTTCCACCAAAAAGGGCATTTCCAGTATTAAAGGTTAGGCCAAAGCTAGTAAAACGCACGGAAGTCGGGAACATTTCAGTAAGAAATGTAGCCAATACCCCGTCATTACCAGCCAAACAGGCACCTAACAGGAATAAGGCCAGTACTGACCATAATCCACCTTGCGATAATAATAAAAAGATCGGATAAGTGAACAACACAAATACTATACATGTGGTCATAAGCACCTTTTTCTACCCACCAGGTCGGCCAAATGACCGATTAGAGGAAGAATTAAAACGTAAGTGAACAATGTTACCAGAGTTATTAATGTCCCATGGAGGCGACTAAAGCCTATTTCCTCCATCAGGTAGGTGGGCATATAACTTAAGATGGTATAAAATCCAACCGCATTGAGTAAAACGATACCGAAGGCAATAAGAAGTTTTCCCCAATAGGGCTTGAGTGCCCTTAATCCCCGATTTTCGTCCTCCGGATCCTTTTCTTCCAGTTCTTTAAATACCGGGGTGTCTTCCAGCCGCAAACGAATCATTAAACCGCCAAATCCAAGAGGTAATGCTATCAGGAACGGTATCCTCCAGCCCCAACTCTGCATGGCCCCTGGGCTCAAGTAATAGTCAAGAATAGAAGTAAGCAAAGCTGCAAACATCAAACCGGCAGCAGTACTGGCCGGTACCATACTAACCAAAAGGCCCCTTTTCCCTTTGGGGGCATATTCTGAAATAAATGAAGCTGAACCAGCATATTCACCGGATGCGGCAAATCCCTGAACCATACGAATCAGCATCAATGCAAGTGGAGCCCAAACCCCTATTTTGGCATAGCCGGGTAAAAGCCCAATAGTGAATGTTGCTAAAGACATTATAGTAATGGTATAAATCAAGGTTCGGCGGCGGCCAATTTTGTCGCCATAATGGCCCCAAAATATTCCGCCAATAGGTCTTACAATAAATGACACCGCGAATACCGCAAACGTCCCTAATAAGGCTGCAGTTCTATCTCCGGGAGCAAAGAAAACAAGGGCAATAATGGTAGCCAGGTATCCATAGGAGGCATAATCAAACCATTCAATCATATTTCCAATGGCTGCACCAAATACTGGCTTAAAAAGATGGCTTTCTGCTTGTTCTGACCGATTGTCATTGTTTATCATTTCCGGGGTGCCCATTTACATCCACTCCTCATCCTTTTCCTTTGTCAAAATTCATTGCATTTTATGCTCTTAAACTTGACTTGACTGGGGTAGGTGTACAGGGTTGAATTCACGGTTTTAAGGATTTTTATGAGGACGGTTTTTATCCCGTCCTCATAATGGGATTATTCGAAATGGGTAACTTCACTAATTTCTGTGGCCAAAGCATCTACAGCTCTTTTTACCATTGCTTTTCTCATTATTTTTTCGTCTTCTGAT
>CAZAZH010000136.1:0-4513 GCA_964489585.1 uncultured Syntrophomonas sp. | reverse complement strand
GTAATTTGATGGCGAATTTTTTGCAGACTTATCTTTAATTGCTCTTGTAGATTTTGTTTGTTTTCCATAATATAGGACCTCCACGGAAGGAAAACTCTGGTCTAAAATGGGCAGGAAATATAATGAGATTAGAATATTTTTATTTAACTTGTCTGGTTTAAATACCATAAAAAACAATATTATCTAAATATTTATAAATTATAGCATATGTTCTAACATAACCCAATATTAAAATCCCGCTCAATTTAGAGTAATATTCACCTGTTTATTTTTCATATTTAGTATCCCGGGACCATTGACTAGAACACGTGTTCCATTGTACTATGGGAATACAACCCGGCACTAAGTAATGTTAACCTCTATTAATCTGGACGAAAATTGGTTTGGGTGTCGGTCACGTAATCTCTAGGATTTAGTGCTGAGCGTCGGGGTGAATATTATGCGCAAAATTGTTTATTTACATTTAGAAAAAGGGAAAATTAGCCAGGTTATACTGGAGGAATGTAGCCGATATAGTACCCTGGTAGAACCGCGGGGAGAGCAGGGAGTACTGCTGGATTTGAGTACATTTAAACGGGCAGGGGAAATTGTTAAAGAACTGGCTGTTTTTATCTATCGGCAAAATGTCGGTCCTGCACGTCTGGGAATAGCAAGTAACCCTCTGGTTGCATTTTGTGCTACCTGCGGTAGTATACCGCCGGTACAAGTAAAGATTAAGAATACTTACCGTTTCCATTCATACTATAATATTTTAATATTTCAGGTTATTCCTGGGCAGGAGGCAAGTTTCCTGGCTGGTTTACCCCTGCAGGAATTTCCTGTCCTATCCGCCAAGGAGCGGCAAAAGCTTATACGCCTAGGTTATAGCCGGGTAGGGGAAATGGCCGGATTATCCCAGGAAAGGCTAGGGCAGATACTAAAGTGCGATGCTTTACAATTATGGCAAAATAGTCGGGGAATTGACTATAGTTCAGTACGAGGGAACTACCCACCTGATCGTCTAGTCTGCTCTCTTTTGTTATCCTCCTGTAAAGACCGGCAAAGACTGGAACAGGCCTTGCAACAAATTAGCATAAGCCTGGAAAAAGAGCTAGATCAGCGACACAAGACTTGCCGGAAATTGGTTTTGGAGGTACGGGGGGAAAAGGAAAGCCTGAGCCAGGAGCGATTATTGGGATATGCTTGCCATGAAGCTTCCCAACTAACCCGGATATTAGTGGAACTATTACCGAAAACGGAACTACCTTTACCGGTGGAAGAGTTAAGGGTTCGCGTGGATAGGTTAGAAAAAGTAGAAGTAGAAATGCCCGATCTTTTTACCTGGCGTCAGCATTATCAGGAAGAACAACAGCATCGCAGATTGCAGGAAGCTATTCATGATCTGTTGCAGCGCTTTCCCCGGAGTATACAGCAAGGAGCGGAAATAGAGCGCCGGGAACAGGTCCTGGCCCTCTGGGATCCCTGGCGCTTCTTGCCCCGGGAAAGGTGATAAGCTAATGAAAAATTATCCCCGGATTCAGGTGCAATGTAATTTACAGGGTTTACCCTTGCAACTAGAATATGGCCGCTCAAGCCTGTGGGTCAGTAAAATAATGGAAATTTGGAAAGATACCGGTTGCTGGTGGCAAGGGGAAAGTGAAAAGGCTTTTTACCGCCTGCTCTGTCATGATAACAGCATACGGGAAATATTTTTGGACCTTGGCAGCGAGAGGTGGTTTTTGTATAAGACCTATGATTGAAATTAGAAGGTATGGTGTATGAATAAGTTTGTTCACCTGCATTGTCATAGCCCTTTTTCCTTTTTGGATGGAGCCGGTGAGATTAAGGATTTGGTAAAGCGGGCGGTGGAAATGGAAATGCCAGCCCTGGCCATTACCGACCACGATAATCTCTGTGCTGCGGTAAAGTTTTCTCAAGTATCCCGGCAAGCCGGGATTAAACCGGTTCAAGGGGTAGAAATTACCCTGGAGGGAGGCCAGCACCTCACTTTACTGGCTCAGAGTCAGCGGGGCTATTCTTCATTTTGCCAGCTACTTACTCATGCCCATCTTAATAATTTACGGGGTGAACCCGTGGTTAACCAGGCGGACCTGGAGAAAATAGAAGATATTATTATATTATCCGGCTGCCGCCGGGGTGTTCTGGCCCCATTAATATTGCAGGGACGCTACCGGGAAGCCGGTGAGCAGGCCATTTTTTACCGAAATTTGTTGGGTAAAGAGCATTTTTATGTGGAACTGCAAAACACTTTACTCCCTGGAGATAGGTACTTAAATCATCGCCTGCTGGAGCTGGCCCAACAGGTAGGGGTAGAGGTCGTAGCCAGTAACAATGTCCACTATGCTAATCACCAGGAATTTTTCTTACATGACTTGCTTACCTGTGTACGTACCCTTACCACGGTGGAGGAGATACATCGGGAACGACCCTTAAATGGGGAAAATTATCTGAAGTCTTCCCGGCAAATGGAGGAGCTTTTTAGTTTTTGCCCTCGGGCTCTGGAAAATAGCCTGCATATAGCAAAACGCTGTCAACCGGTTTTCGCCAAGCAGGAAGTTCATTTCCCCTGCTATCCATTAAACCCGGGGGAAGATGCCGCCAAACGCTTACGGCAATTGGGACTGGAAGGTGCCCGCAGGCGTTACCGGGTTATAAGGCCGGAAGTAGCCAGGCGCCTGGAATATGAACTAAATATAATTGAGCAGATGGGATTTTCCAGCTATTTTTTACTGGTATGGGATTTAGCCCGTTTTGCTCGCCGGGAAAATATCCGCTATGCTGGGCGGGGCTCAGCGGCTGATTCTTTGTTAGCCTATTGCCTTTATATTACCGAGGTGGATTCCCTGGAACGGGGTTTGTTGTTTGAACGTTTTATGAATCCGGAAAGGGTAGGAATGCCGGATATTGATATAGATTTTGAATATCGTCACCGTGACCGGGTGATAGATTATGTTTACCGCCGCTATGGACATGACCATGTAGCCCGGGTAGCTACCTATAATACCTTTCGCGCCCGTTCCGCCCTGCGTTCACTGGGCAAGGCCCTGGGGTTTAGCGAGGAAGAATTGGATCCCCTGGCCAAATTGCTTCCTCACTATGCCTGTGCTGACCAGATTCGTCCTTTAATGACGGTACTGCCGGAATTAAAGGGCAGTCCTCTGGGAGAACCCCGTTACCAACTTTTACTGGATGCCTGCGAAAAACTGGCCGGTTTTCCCCGTTTTTTGGGTATGCACCTGGGAGGTATAGTAATCAGTGATGTTCCCCTGATTAATCTGACTCCGCTGCAAAAATCCGGTTTAGGTCCAGTTATATGCCAGTTTGATAAGGATGATGTAGAAGATTTAGGCCTGGTTAAGCTGGATTTGCTTTCCCTGCGTACCCTTTCTGCAGTTCAGGATGCCATTTATCTTATACAGGAAAATGGAGGAGAAGTTGATTACGAGCATATACCCCTTGATGACCAGGATAGTTTTGAAATGATTCAAAGGGGCGAGACTATTGGGGTTTTTCAACTGGAGAGTCCAGCCCAGCGCGCTCTGCAGGCGCGTCTGGGTACCACCGAAATGGAGGATGTCATAGCCAGTATGGCTATTATCAGGCCCGGACCTATAAAAGGAAACATGGTGGAGCCGTATATAATGCGGCGGCAGGGGCAGGAGGAGGTTAGTTACCTGCACCCCCTGCTTAAACCGATTCTACAAAAAACTTATGGGGTGATATTATTTCAGGAGCAGGTGATTGAAATTGCTCGGGTGATAGCCGGATTTAGTCCGGGGGAAGCCGACCAGTTGCGGCGGGTTATGACCCATGCCCGTTCTCATAAGGCCATGGACGAAATTGGTTGTAATTTTATAGAGCGGGCTATAAGTAATGGCATTGATGAGGAAACTGCCCGGAAAATATTTGCCTGCATGGCGGGATACGCCAGCTATGGTTTTTGTGAAGCCCATGCCGCCGCTTTTGCTACTACCAGTTTTAAAACTGCCTACCTCCTGCAGCACTATCCGGCACCTTATTATGCTGCGTTGCTTAATAATCAGCCTATGGGTTTCTATCCACCCCGGGTAATTGGCAACGAAGCCCGGCGCCGGGGGATAGCCCTTCTGCCACCAGATATTAACCTTAGTGAGGCTGATTTTACGGTAGAAACAATGGAGGAAGGAAAAGAGGCCATCCGGGTGGGGCTGAAACAGGTGAAAGGCATCAGTACGGTAGCACTGCATTCAATCATTAGCGCCCGCTGCCAGGGACCATTTCACTCGGTCCGCGATTTTATAAGGCGCAGCAGTTTACCTCGGGATATTCAGGAAAACCTGGTGCGTTGCGGAGCTTTGGATAGTTTGCATCCAAACCGCCGCTACCTCTTAAATCGGCTAGCCGGCTGGTTGGAGGAGCACCGGGCTGGTGCGGATGGGGAGAAACTGCTTTTTACGGAATCCGGAGAGGAGATAGAAGATTTTAGCCCGGAAGAGAAACGGGCCTGGGAGTATAGTATACTGGGTCTGGAAAT
>CAZAZH010000135.1:0-4551 GCA_964489585.1 uncultured Syntrophomonas sp. | reverse complement strand
AAAATTTAAGCTGCGAATAGCATTTACCGCATCCTTTAACTGTTCTCCTGGAACGGCAAAAGGCAGGTAAATACAATTGCAGCCAATTTTCTGCAGGATATAATTATGCAGCAGCGGTGACAGGCTGTGACCGACCGGGTTTCCGAATAAACCCAGGTATTGAGTGTTTGCATCTATACGCATCTATACCAGTCCTTTATAACTTTAACCAAATGCCTTTAAGCAATATGTCCGATATGTCCGGTGCCTGTCCCCATAAGTTGGTGCCAGGCACCGGACATATCGGACATATTGCTGGTGGTTAAAATTATGGCATTTTAATCATGGCCTGGCAAGCTGGTTATGTTGTCATATTTCGGGGAATTTCCCCGCTTTTATCTTCCGGCGCAGCCGGCGTAAAACAAAGAACTCCATGCTCCTGGATATCTTGGTTCCCATAAATTCTCTCCGGTCTATAGGTTTTACCAGTATGGTAAATAATCCAGCGCGGTTTCCCCCCAGAACATCCGTAAATATCTGGTCACCTATAACGGCAGTTTCCTGAGGGCTAACCTCCATAATTGACATAGCCCGGTAATACCCTCCCCGGCGCGGTTTTTGCGCTCTATGTACATAAGGTATATCCAGGCTTTGTGCTACTGCGAGCACTCTTCGTTCACCATTATTGGATAGTATGCAGGCTTTAAACCCCTCCTGTTTAATCATAGTAAACCACTGGCTTACTTCTTCTCTGATTTCGTTACTGTTCCATTCGGTAACCGTATTGTCCAGGTCCAGGATAAAAGCCTTAATATTTAATTCCCGCAACTCTTTCAAGGGTATATGAAGGATAGAATCAACATATATCCGGGGATAAAGAAAACTGAACATACTCACCTCCAACCTGACACGGGGACGGGGAAGCAAGGGGACGGTTCTTTTGCTTCCTTAAAAGGAAGCAAAAGAACCGTCCCCTTGCTTCCCTTTTAAAAATTCCTCTACTTTTTCTCGTAGCATAGTAGCCGCAATTTCCGGGGCTACCGGGTTCATATAAAAACCGGTGGCAAATTCCACTCCCGCCGCTACTATTAAGCGAGGTATTATTTCCATATACCAGTGGTAACCACCTGCAAAATTCTGGTTAACCGGTGCGGTATTTATCACAATATTATAGGAGGGATCGTTCAGACAATCAAGCATGGCCGGTATAAATATTTTAATTACTGCCACCAGATCGTTCAGTTCCTCTTCATTTATATCGGCAAAATGTTCGGTGTGGCGCCTGGGAATAAGCCAGGTCTCATAAGAAAAGCGGGAAGCATAGGGGCAGATGAGTTGAAAATGTTCACTCTCATAAATTAGCCGCTGCTGGCTTTCTCTCTCCGCTTCCTGGGTGGCACATAAGAGGCATTTACCTTGTTGCTGGTAGTATTTGCTTAAACCCTGATTTTCCCGAGGTACACTGGGAAGGGCCAGAATCTGGCTGTGGCTATGCTCCAGTGAAGCCCCGGCAAACAGGCCCCGGTTCTTATAAATCTGAATATATTTAATGCGGGGATCGCCGGCCAGTTGGCGGTAACGCTGCTGTAGCATCAGGTAAATCTGTTTGATTTGTTCCGCCGGCAGTTGGTGAAACTCTACTCCGTGCTGTGGGGTTTCTACCACGACCTCATGCTGACCCAGGCCGTTACAGCTTTCGAAGACCCCGGAATGTTTTAACTCCAGTTCTCCTTCCAGTTTAAAAGCGGAAAATTTATTGGGAAAAGTACGAACAGTCCAACCAGGTGTGTTAGGAAGGGTATTATTATCCCTGTAGGCCGCAATTTCATCTGTGGTGTAAGACTCGTTACCCTCACAAAAAGGGCAAAAGTGCTGCCCGGATTTGCGGGTATTTTCCCAGCCTTTATTGATGGGAAAATCGTTAGGCTTTAGAGCTCTATCGGTAGCAATAACTACCCAGTTATCTCGTACCAAATCCCGGCGCAATTCGGCTGCCATTTGTTCCTGTCACCTCCCTACCGTCCTGCGGTTAATTATCCAGTATCCTTTTCAAGAAAATGCGGGTTCTTTCATTTTTCGGATTATTAAATATAACATCGGGAGTGTCCTCTTCGGCAATTACGCCCCCATCCATAAACACTACCCGGTGGGCTACGTCACGGGCAAATCCCATTTCATGGGTAACAATCAACATGGTCAGTCCACTCCCGGCCAGGCTCTTCATTACTTTGAGCACCTCACCCACCATCTCCGGGTCCAGGGCGCTGGTAGGTTCATCGAAGAGCAGAGCTTCCGGTTCCATTGACAGGGCCCGGGCAATAGCCACCCGCTGCTTTTGTCCACCTGATATTTGATGGGGTCGGGCATCGATAAATCCGGACATGCCCACCAATTCCAGGTATTCCATCGCCGTTTTCTTCGCCTCCGCAGCACTTCGTTTCAACACCTTAATCTGACCAACGGTGCAGTTTTCCAACACACTTAGATTATTGAACAGATTAAACTGCTGAAAAACCATGCCCATTTTGGCGCGGTAAACGGCGTTGCTCATATTATGCTCCAGGATATTCTGGCCATGATATAAGATTTCCCCTCTGGTCGGCTGCTCCAGGAGGTTCAAGCAGCGCAACAGGGTGGATTTTCCCGAACCACTGGAGCCGATTATGCAGACAACTTCTCCTTTGTTGACTGAAAAGTTAATGTCTTTTAGAACTTCGTTTTCTCCAAAATATTTCTGTAGATGGCGAATTTCAATGATATTTTCCAAAAATTAATTTTACCTCCCAAATTTCAAGAACATACCGTTTTTCTATCCCTTCCTGCCTACTATCTTAATTTCCGCCTCGGGAACAGTTTGCGATCCATGAATAGTATAGACTTCAGGGCCTTCCAACCTCTTCTCCCAATACCTGAGTATGCGAGTAACAGTAAATGTCATTACCAAGTATACCAAACAGGTGATTAAAAAAACCTCGAAATAGCGATAGTTATTACCAGCCGCCGACTTGGACTGGAAGAAAAGCTCCGTAACCCCGATAACATTAAGTACGGAAGTATCTTTGATATTAATAACAAATTCGTTGCTTAAAGCCGGCAGAATATTGCGAATGGCCTGAGGCAGAACTATAAAGGCCATAGTTTGAGAATGAGTCATACCAATGGCATGAGCCGCTTCAAACTGGCCTTTATCTATGGAAATAATACCGCCGCGGACAATCTCCGCCATGTAAGCCCCGGTATTTATAGAAACTATAAAAATACCAGCAACAAAGGTAGTCAGATGAATACCCCAAACCATGGCTACCCCATAAAAAATAACCATGGCCTGTACAATCATCGGGGTACCCCGGAATACTTCTATATAGATGAGCAATAAAATATTAACTATCTTATAAATTACCCTTTTCAGTATATGGGTATTATTATCAATGGGAACGGTGCGGATTATACCAATTAGAATACCTATACCAAAGCCAATAATCGTACCAGTTAAGGAAATAATGAGGGTAACCTCGGCCCCCCTTAAAAAGAGGGGCCAGTAATTTTGTATAATATAAATTACCCATTGAAAAAAACTACTGTTTGCGTCCACCGCCATAAATTAAATACACTCCTGCTTATACTACTATGTTTATTTAGCGACCGGCTGATTTAAGATGGCCTGATTCATTATTTCAACTCTTTCTTCTTGCGATATTCCGGCTAAAATTTTGTTTATCTCTTCTGCCAGCTCAGTGTTACCCTTTTTAAGTCCAACCGCAATGGAGACATCATCAGGGGTATATTTGAAACCCTGACCCTTGGCAAACTCGGCCATGCCGAACTTGGCATTGGCGGTGGTAGCGGAAATAGCTTCCGGTTTTTCGGAAATATATCCGTCAATAATACCTGATTCCAATGCTACCCGCATAGCCGCGAAATCATCCATGGCCGGCTTTTTATCTACATTAGGAATCTGGTCGATAACTGTATAATGGAAGGTGTCCAGCTGACCGGTAATTTTGGCTCCGGCAAAATCCTTAATGCTGGTAGCCTTCTCGTACTTCGAACCCTTTTGCACCACGATAACTAAATCTGAGCTGTAATAAGGATCGGAGAAATCAATGGTCATTTTCCTCTCCGCAGTTGGAGACATACCGGCAATAATACCGTCAATCTTTCCCGATTGTACTGCAGGGGGTAAACCGGACCAGGCTGTTTTTACTATAACTAATTCTTTACCCATACCTTCGGCTAATAATTTGGCAATTTCCACGTCATAGCCTCCGGCAAATTCTTTCGTACCGGAAATGGGAACAGCACCATTGGAATCATCAATTTGAGTCCAGTTAAATGGCGGGTAGTCACATTCCAGGCCTACTTTAAACTGGTCTGATTCGCCTGATTCGCCCGAACCTTTACAACCAACTGCGGTTATGCACAATCCCATTATCAGAATTGCGCAAAGTAACAACTTTACAACATTTTTCATGCCTTTTCCCCTCTCGCATTGAATTTTTGCGTTTTTCCGCACCTTTAATTAAGGCTATTTTAACACAAAATATAGTCGTCGAGTGTTTTATATATTGACCT
>CAZAZH010000134.1:0-4604 GCA_964489585.1 uncultured Syntrophomonas sp. | reverse complement strand
ACCATTAAAGGTGTAAAGCCCATATCATCAGGCTGATTAGGGTTAGCACCATTTTCCAGTAATTTTTTAGCCGAGTAATAATTATTATACGAAGCATAAATATTAAGTAGATCTGCCGATTGTAATTCTTCTGTAATCTTCATATACTCGGCCAAACCGCTCCCTTTGAGCAAACCGATTTTGTTTTTCAGGTAATATAGTTTCTGAATATATTGCTCATGTTCGTGAAACAGTTCCAGACCTTTCATTTCGCACACCAGCAAAGATTGTTCAATATAGCCCTTATTGGGTATTTGAATCCCTTCTATATCCTTTACACTGAAATTATAAGTAGCTGCACCAGCCTGCAAAGAATTGAAATAGTATTGTCCTACCGGGCTTTCCAGCAGTAATCGCACATATTCAGGAAAGTAGTTGCTTTTCAGACGAAGAGCAATAAAATTTTGCGAAAGGACGACCTTGTCTTTGACAGGAGGGAAAATGGCAATTTTTATCTGGGTTCCACGACAGGATACGAGCAGGTCACCTTCCTGGAGTTCATATTTTTCGTATTTTTTATAATTATCACTAAAGTCGTATTTATCCATGGTACTAAGATTAATAATCCCGTCCTGTACATCAGATAAATTGAGCATAAGATGGGTGTAATGGGCTTCACTGCTTACCTTTTCGTCTCCTACCATTACCCCCCGAAACACTTCAGCAATATCTTTCAGGGGTAACAGGTTTCCTTTTTCATATGCCTGAACATCGAGGCTTACTGTCCCCAGATACCGATCATGATACGAATATACTAAATGCTGCATAGGGATTAGTTTGTTATATTCTTTGACCACAAGATAATCCGCAATTTTATCCTGGTCTATTTCCCAGAGCCAGTCTTCATCGGTGGCTCCTTTTCCGGTAATAAGAGTATATGGGCTTAAATGGGGACCGCGGTTATATTCTACATCTGGTCCACAGACTATGCCAGCACTGATAAAATTTCCGGCTGCTTCCGGAAACGCAGGAGATACAAGATCAGCTTTTAGTATTTTGGCAGGCAAATATTTAGTTTGATTTGCTATATTAACTGCAAATATTCTCCGGTTTGTCCGGGCTAATTCCTCCAAAATATCTACCCAATCATTGTTGGTCAGTATTTCTTCATACAAGCGGTTGTTTTGCGATTTGATGGCTTCTAAATCGGCAAGCAGTATATGGTTGGAGTTATTGCCCGTATTTTCAATATGCAGTAGATTAGATTGCAGGGAATTACCCGCCTTATAAGATATAAGTGGTAAAGCAATTACTTTTTGCAGACGTTTACTCTCTGCTAACATCGTTCTTACCTGTTTTTCCACACCGTCGCGCATGAGTATGCCTGGGTTGACAACGATTGCCGCTCTACCCTCAGGGGCTATTGAAGCCAGGGCATGCATAAAGATTGCTTGATCCCCATAAGCCTTTCCGGGTACCCCCAGGTAAAATCGGGCATAAGGATCTGCTTGTGCATATTCGTGACTCCACTTCCGCAATGGTGGAGTATTCATCATTACATAAGAAAATTGCTTTAAATGTCCCTTATCTAAAAATGCTGGTGCACTTATGGGATCGCCGCTGGCTATATGAACATTTTTTATACCGTGCAGCAATAGATTCAAGAGGCAGATTTCTGCCAACCAGGGGTCTTCTTCCTGACCGTAAAAATGGCAACCATCTAGTTTTGAATCAAATCTTTTTGCCATTTCCCGGGCAGCATACAAAAGGTTGAACCCAATAACGGCACTGGGATCGTAGACCGAGGGATTTTCTATATCAGTATTGGCCTGGCTGAAAAGCAAAGTGAGCATCATTTTGGTGGCCAGGGGGTCTATAAAATATATGCTTTTGCGGTTAATGTATAGCTCGACAAAATCTTTTAGCAACTTTTCGATAGCTCTGGCCAGTACACTGTTTAACATATCTTTACCGTCTTTGGGGCTGATAGCAAATGAGTATCTTTCCAGATGCTGCAGTAAGGCTCTAATTTCATTTTTGCTTATTTCCTGATAACTATGGTTAGAAAAAAGCAGACCATGTCCCTGGTTACCGTTTAATTGTGAAAAACAGCTCTTAAGGTTTTTATTAACATCACCAATGGATAGCTCTTTTAGAGAAAAGCCATTGACTGTTTCCGGATAAACACTGGTCTTATTATCATTCAATAATTTCAGGTACAGAAGCTGCATGATTAATAGCATACGCTTTTTCTCATTGTGCTTCTTATCTAAAAACTGCAATCCATTAAATAAAAAATTATACATCTCATCAAATTTGGGCATTTCTCAATCCTCCCATTTTTTTACTGGTTCAATCCTCTGGGATTTGAACGTAACAATTTCTTTATTTTCTTGGTGCGGGCATTGTAAGCAGTTATTATGTCATTATTGTCACAAACAACCACAAAGCTATTCAGCTTTTTCAAGTCTTGATGATTGACAGCATTGTCGCCAATAAGGTCAATCATATCTTTTTGTAGCAATGCGTAAATTTCTTTACCGTGGTTTTGCTTTATAGTTCCATATTGGAGAGCTAATTCTATATGTTTCTTTTTTATGGCTCTTGATGAACATCTTTGTTTAGCATGCAGTGATAAAATTACTTGCATTTCCTCACCTCCTTTTTGGTTATTTCTTTATAACTAATAATAAATACTCTGGACAGATAAGTCAATACTTTTATTATATATTTGCAATACATAATTCAAATATTAAATAAATACCACGCTTTCTATTCATCATTTCACATTTCTAAAGGCTGACTTTTTAATACTTAGGAACAGAAAGAGAATTAATAATTGCCGTGGAACTAGCACATGTTGAAGAAAACAAATAATATGAAATCTTTCTATTATTGATTTGCACCGTAAAGGAAAAATATTTAATTGGCAGGAAATCATTTTCTGTTACCGAAGTTTAATATGAAAATAGACACTAAAAACACTGAAACCTATGAATTACACTGATTTATTATAAATATTAGTATAGACACGACACCTCAAACCCTGTTTTCATGCCTTTTTGCGGCCCAGGGCCATGGCGGTTAATAAAAAAATTAAATGTTTGTTATCCGTCGATTTTAAGAATATCTATTGAGGTGAGCGATTATGGCTGATAGTAAGGTATCATTCCAGGGGGTAATTGTATCAGTTCAACCCAGAATAAGGCTGATACGTTCATTTGATGAGCGGTCCCATAACTATCTGGGGTATGCACTGGTCATAAGAGGATTGGTTGACGATGATGAGCGGGAATTCTCAATAGGTATCGGTAAGGCTGCCCAAAAGAAGCATGAGTTCTGTATCGGAGATGAGATAACCGGCGAATGCTTACCGGTTGCAGATGAAAGACTGGAGCCGGTGGAGTTTTATAAAGTTTCGAAATTAAAGAAGAGCGGCCATGTTGACCATCCGACCACCCCTCCGCCATGGCAAACCGTTCCGCCGGAGATGGAAGTTTATAGAGAAAGGGGACACCGGCGATTGGCTGCCCGGACTTATGATAGTAAATGCAGCACCTGCATTTGGGGGTGCCGGATGCCGGTCGAGATTATTATCGATCACTGGAATCCTGACCGGCGCAAATACAGATTTGAAACCTTCTGTTACGGTCCTTTATCCTGCAAATTATATAAAGCGGGGCCGACAAGGAAGGTTGAAGGCAGAAAAGGTATGGTATATGAAGAGGAAGATTGGGTAGATGAAGAGATTATAGGGCATAGGGGGATGGATGAGTAACTGTTTGGGACAGGTTACTGGATAAAACTGCTACAGATTTAAAAATAAATAAAGCCGGGTTAAAAACCCGGCTTTGGTGAACCTGATAACAGCACGGAACTTAATTGTATTTAGACAATCCTGTCTATCGTCCGTAATGATTAAAATGAAAATGGTAACTGGTCAGGTGCAATTCGTCCGAACTATTGGCAATTTCCAGTTGCTGCCGTATAGGCGAAGGTAGTATACGCTCTACCGGGCGGTGTTCGCACTGCTGTTACCCGGGTTGCACCCGTTTAGTAATAACCTCTATTATAGGCATTTAAGACTCCAGGCCTTCCAGGTAGGGACTGGCATCAAACTCAAGCTGTACGGTTTGATTAGCTTTATCAATAGCAATAGACAGGGCATTTACCTGTCGTTCCAGTTTTTTAGCCTGGTGCTGGTAAAAAGCCGGATCATAGGTCACCCGGGCTAACATATCGGAACCAGAGCCGAAAGATCTAAAATTAGTTACGGAATGGACATTGGGGTTTTCCCGGGCCATTTGCCGGTACAGGTTAAGGCGTTCACGAAATTGTTTGGCCAATTCCAATGCTTCCGCAATGGATAGTTTATCATAACCTTCTATTTTCCAGGCTACCACAGCTTGATGATTGGCCAGATCGCGGGCTACACGAAGCCGGCGCAAATCTGTCTCCACTTTCTCCATATCTTTTAATATCTCTTCTACTTTACGGGGCGGCATTAATGGGGTTTCTCCTTTTACATAGGATACCTTTAAACTGTTATCCAGTTCCTGATGCAGTTCCGCCAGGCGATTTCTTATTGAGGCCTCCAAAGGTTGGGCCATGGACAGACTAATCAT
>CAZAZH010000133.1:0-4694 GCA_964489585.1 uncultured Syntrophomonas sp. | reverse complement strand
CCATAGCGTTTGCTTATATTAAACAATTTGAATTCTGCGCTCATCTTTAAAGGTCCTCTTTTCCAAACTAAGTATTAACAGCATGATTAAGAAGGCAATTAATAACAAGACTATGCCTATAGCGAGAGCGGAACTGTCATTTCCCATCCTGGTTTCCAGTACGATAGAGGTGGTAAGTACCCGGGTTTCCCCCTTGATGTTTCCCCCTACCATCATAACTGCACCGACTTCAGCAATTAGCCTGCCCAGAGCAGTAGTCAAAGCTGCAATTATGCCCATACGCGATTCCCTGATAATAGCCCAACTAGCCTGCCGACGAGTAGCTCCCAGGGTAGCAGCAGTATCAAATACCTCCTGGGGCTGAGCCATAACTGCCCGGGCAGTTAAACCACAAACTATAGGAAATCCCAGTAAGATCTGAGCTATAACCATGGCGGTTGGGGTAAACATAAGTTGAAAATATCCCAGGGGTCCACTGGTACTTAAAAAGAGAAATACAATCAGACCGGCCAGTACCGGGGGCAACCCCATAAAGGTATAGGTAATATTAAGTAAAGTTTTCCGCCCGGGAAATTCTTTTAAGGCCAGCACGGCACCCAGGGGAATACCCATAATAGCTGCTAATAATAAAGCCGATACAGAAACCTGGATAGAAAGCAAGGTTATTTGTACCAATTCCGGGTCCATGGCGATTATTAATAAGAATCCTTCTTTTAATCCCTGCCAGATAACATCCATTTATCATTCTCCAAAATGCAATTAATTGATACGAACATAGGCGCCAATTACAAAGTTGTCTTGTAAATAACTTCGAATTTAGAACATGCTTAATTAGTCTAGAGTAAGGGGTAAGGGGACTTCCTCACTCTGCCACCCACCTATTTTCATTCATGGTTACCGTATACCCTGTAGGGTATGGCCTTAGGTCGTCTCCTCAACCCTGCGGGGATGGGGTCTAGTATTATTGAATAAACAGGAGATGAGATTAATAGATGCCTCATCTCCTGTTTTTTGAGGTTGATTACAATCTATTTTGCATCCGGTACAAACAGTTGCTGTCCGTACTGGTCGACACCAAACTCACCTATCATTTTTTGGCCTTTTTCTGAAGTCATCCAGTCAATGAAGGCATTGGCACCATCAAAGTTGGTATTCGGATACTTATCTTTACTAATAGCTATAACGCCATAGGGATTCAAGAGACTGGTATCGCCTTCTACCATAGATACCAGCTGATATTTATCCTTAAGTGCCAGGAAGGTCGCACGGTCAATCAAGGTATAAGCCTTCAGTTCGTTAGCCATGCGAAAAGTGTCGCCCATGCCTTTGCCTACGGATTTATACCAGTCGCCCTGCGGGGTAATACCTGCTTTTTCCCAGACTGACATCTCTTTTTTATGTGTTCCGGATTCATCTCCCCGAGATACAAAAGTAGCCTTGGCGTCAACTACCTTTTTCATAGCTACCACGATGTCTTTTTCACCTTTGATGCCTGCTGGATCATTTTCCGGTCCAATGATTAAGAAATCGTTATACATAACATCTTTACGATTAACTCCGTAGCCCGCAGCTACAAATTCATCCTCGGCCTTACGGGAATGGACCAGTAGAACATCGACATCGCCCTTTTCACCTAGTTCAATGGCTGCACCTGTACCTACCGCAATAATCTCCAGATTATAACCAGTATCTTTCTCAAATTCAGGTTTAAGTACGTCTAACAGTCCGGAGTCCTGAGTACTGGTAGTGGTAGCCAGTTTTAATTTAGGATTATCCGGTGTGGGCGTAACCTGCTCAGCAGATTTGTCGGGAGTTTTTTCAGGGTCAGTAGCCTGGTTGCCGCAGCCAGCCATGACTCCGACTAAAAACATCATAACCAGTAACAATGCAAATAGTTTGTTCTTACCTAGTTTTCTCATACTTATCTCCTCTCCTGAAACAGTATTAAGATAGCACTATACGTAAAATCGGGTTGTCCCATTAATAAGAGCAACCCGAGTATTTTCACATAAGCATCCTCTCCTTTCCATAATGGGAGGCATAATCGTTTCCGATTATACCCTGACGGCTTATACCCCATGATTTTATCTTAAACTTTAGGCGTATAAACTCGGAGATATTCTTCTGTTGATAATTATAGTATATTTTCTCGACAGCAGCAAAATGATATCGGTATTTGTAATATAATTTGTTTATATTATAACAGCATCATAATTCGATTTTATGGTTATAAACCAGTACTGCGGCTATAAAAACTATTATCGTACCAGCAAGCATAATAAGCGTATTCATCCCTACCAACTGGTTAAAAGCAACTATGCTAAAATTAGATTGGTTCATGTGCAGTTGGGTGTATTTTCCCAGTTGCTGCCACAACGGGGTCATTAGTTTGTTCATCAACCAGAAGGTGGCTATGAAAACGATTGCTGTCATCAGGCCCGAAAAGCGTGTTACCAGTTTACCCAGCAGCTGGCTAAAGAAACTGATAGCAATTACATAAGCCATTCCTACCAAACTCATCAGGTAAAACAAGGCCCCGGAACTAATTATAGTTTGCAGACGTGTATCTATACCTGCGGCCTGCGCCTGTCTAAGGGTTTCCGCCAGTCCCGGCTCAGGGAAAAGCAGATATGCCAGAGTAATACCTCCCGTGGTTAC
Source organism: uncultured Syntrophomonas sp. (assembly GCA_964489585.1). GTDB lineage: Bacteria > Bacillota > Syntrophomonadia > Syntrophomonadales > Syntrophomonadaceae > UBA4844. The sequence goes on along the minus strand of CAZAZH010000133.1, from coordinate 2,036 downwards.
CACGACGGTACCAATTAGATATTGGGTGAGCAGGGCCAGAAGTTTGGAACCCAGAATGCTTCCTCCCTTTACCGGCAGGGACAGTAGCAGGTAAATAGTGTTGGAATTCCATTCTCGCCCCAGCAATTTGAAGGAGGATATAAAGGGCAGGAAAGCCGCCAAACCCAGCATCATCATGGAAGGCCCGATAATCATACCAAGAAACTGCCGGGCTTTGAAATAAAAGAGCAGGTCAAGTACCAGAGTTGCTATCAGCACTACTAAAATTTCCGGGCGTAATTCCCGCATTTCTTTGCTATAGAGCTTAAGAAATTTCTTCAGGCTACTAGTTTGCATTTCTAAACGCCTCCTTCATCAGTTCCACCAGGGACATATTTCTTTTCACCCGTAAATCCTCGGCATTGCCGCTAAGCTTAATTTGGCCCCGATCCAGGAAAATTACCTCATCTACCAGGCTTTCCACCTCGGCTATCTCATGAGTAGAAATAATTATAGTCTGCTCTCCTTCCCGGTAATCCCTAATCAGGGTGTTAATAATCTCTTCCCGGGTTAATATGTCAATTCCGGACAATGGTTCATCCATCAGCAAATAAGGTGCCCTCCGGGAAACGGTTAGAAGCAGTTTGGTTTTAGCCCGCTGGCCTTTAGAAATCTTGGAAATCTTCATGTCCTCCTGCAGATTGAGAAATTTAATTAATTCCCGGTATTTAGTCTCATCCCAGTCAGCATAAAAGGTACGAGTAAAATCGGCAGCCTGGGCGATATTCATCCAGGGATAAAGATGATCTATTTCGGGCAGATAAGCCAAATCCTGTTTCTTATTCTGGGGGTTTTCCCCATCCACCCTGACCTCTCCCCGATCCGGACGGTTAAGTCCCATAATAAGCTTGATACTGGTAGACTTGCCGGCACCATTAGGACCAAATAAACCAATTATCTTTCCCCGTGGAAATACAAGACTGACATCGTCTAAGGCCACAGTACTACCAAAGCTTTTGCTTATGTTTTTAAACTCTATCATTATCGGCGCTCTCCTTCCCTGAAGATTGTTCTTGCTTAAGTATCCTAAACATATCCTTTTGGCTGTATCCCAAGGACTCCATTTCACTGATGAAATAGTCAACCAGGTTTACTGCCATTTCCATCTTAATCTCCTCCAGTCGATCAGCAGAAATGCTTATAAAGGTTCCCTGTCCTCTTAAGGTTTCTACCATATTCATACTCTCCATTTCCCGGTAAGCTCTCTGCACGGTATTAGGGTTTACCCTGACCTGTTCAGCATATTCCCGCTGTGAAGGTATCTTATCCCCTTCTTTTAATTCCCCGCGGATGAGCTTTTTCTTAAAATCATCAATTATCTGTTTATAAATGGGCTGGGAAGTATTAAATTCCACATCCGGCCACCTCCTCTAGTGCACTGGTTATATAGTACACTATTATATTAATCCTGCCTTCCTCTCTTGTCAACATTAATAAAAAAACCCCGCAAGTTTTTACTCACGAGGTTGGAGTTCCTTAAGTTAATGCTGGCATTTATCGTGGTGGTGATGATGGTCACCGCAACAGTCACATCCTGCAGGGTGCGCAGGTTTCATTCCGGCATCCAATTGCGTTTTTACTTGTTCCCGGATGCCATGTAAATACACAGCATAAAGCTGCTTCTGCTCCTGTAATTCCTCCGGGGTTAATCCCTGTTCTTTCTTCTTTTTAGCCAGTTCATTAATCCGTTTAATCATATCTTTATCCAAAAATAGTACCTCGCTTTTCTTAGTAGAATAATTTATCCTATATGTTATCAAATGAAAGTCACCTAAGCAATTTGCGCCAGGATATTGCGTAATGCTTATAGGAGGATCATGATATTATGTCTATTAAATATAGTAGTTTTGTTAAGGTCTTTGGGGGAATAATTTTCTGCATTACCCTGGTTACGGTTATACTATGGCTTGTAGCAGGGACAAATGGGAGTAAGTATGTAGCAGATGTAAGGGTATGTGTAGACGGCAAAATGATTGTATTTGCTGACCAGAAGCCAT
>CAZAZH010000132.1:0-4779 GCA_964489585.1 uncultured Syntrophomonas sp. | reverse complement strand
AATAAAGGAGTATCGGGATGAGGATAGGATAAGGTATGGCCCTAAATAAGTTCGGGGCCAGGCCCCGAACTTATTCTATCCGATTGCATTATAAAGCAGTACAACAAAACTCATTACTCGAATAGTTCCTGGTTAGAGCAACTTACTTTTTAGGATTGGGAACTTTATAGACCAGTACCGAGAATACCTCTCCCAAGTTAGCTTCCAGAGCATGCGGTATTTTTGCAGGACTAATCACGATATCTCCTGACTCTGCTTCTTGTCTCTCTTCACCGATTTCCACAGTACCCTTGCCTTCAATAACCTGGAAGAGTACATCAACCGGAGTTTTATGGGGTGGTACTTTTTCACCCGGTTCCAAAATCAGGTTCATAATAGCGACATCAGGCAATTCTAATACTAATCTACCTTTGACTCCCCAAGGCGTTTCGCGATAAGCAAGGTTGGCCAATTTAATAATCTCCATCTTCAACAGCTCCTTCCTTAATCACCTCTATTGTTGACTAATTTAGTCATCTTTAACTCTAATATATATTTCCTTCTTTTTCAAGCCCCTTAAAGATTTCTTCTAAGAAAAACAAGCACTCCTGTAATAAGTAACTAGTCTTTCAAAAAAAAGCCCCCTGAACACAGGTGGCTGGTTCTTGTGTGTTTTACAGGGCTTACGGTGTGAAGGCTGAAGGCCTCCACTACCCGTTCCCCTGTCAATCTATTTTACTTCCTGATTAGAGTTGCTTGCTGCAGGTTTTGAGCCCACTTCACTTCACACCCTAAAGCTTCACCGAGAAAACGCAGCGGTAGCATGGTGCGCCCTGGGGGTACTACAACCGGTTTGACATTAGAATTGTTGGGGTCAATCATGGCTTCTATGCCGTTTACTCGGGCCTTATTCCGACCGATCCACAGCTCTATAATGGTATTATTTAAAGTGACGGTTACCTTTTGCTCCTCCTGGTTCCAGGCTGTTGCCGCTCCCAGGGGCTCCGCCACGTATTTCACTGGCAGCAGTAATCGGCTCTCCAGTATAATCGGGCTGACCTCCATTTTAAACGACTGTCCGTTAACCCCAAAGTCAGTTTTACCCAGGCTGAGCTTGATGGCCGTTGACCCATCCGGCAGCGGTCCCGGATAAATACCAGAAGCTGTTTTATCGCTGGAAGCCTGCTGACCGGGCAAAGCTATATCCTTCAGGGCAATACCCGGTGCAAATTGCTGCATGTTCGCCTGAACCGGATCAAACGCCTCTATATCCCATCCCCAATAATCCCATTCATTTACCCAGGAATCTTCCAGTGCACGGGGATAATATAATGTAACCTGGCTGTAGTGATGGGTCACATCGTCCTTGGCATCTTTCTGGTAATCTACCGCATTCCAGTCAATATTAGGAGGATAACCGTAGAACCACATTGATTTAAGAGCAGGGCATTTTTGAAAGGCCCCTTTTTCAATAGTTTTAATGGTGCTGGGCATATGAATTTCCTTTAACGAGCTGCAGCCATTAAAAGCGTCTTTGCCGATGGTTTGTACCCCATTTACCATACTGATAGCGGTTAAACTACCGCAGTCCTGAAATATACTGGATTCAATTCTGGTCATGGTGCCGGAAATACGAACCGATTGCAAACTGTTACATTGACTAAAAGCAAATGTGCCTACTTTTTGAACACCCTCCGACAAGACAAGGCTGGTCAGGCTGCTACATTTTTCAAAAGCATTATAATCGATGGATTTAACCGTGCCCGGAATAGTCAGGTTCATCAGCCCGGTTTCCCTGAAAGCATTATGGCCAATACTGGTTAAACCGCTGGGAAAAACAATACTATTCAGGTTACTCAGCCCGGCAAATACCCAGGGACCGATGGATTTAACATGGTCAGCAATGGTTACCGAAGAAGTAACCTTGCCCCAGGGATAGATAACCAGGGTGGACTTATCTTTGCTGTAAAGAATACCGTCAATACTTGTAAACGCATTATTGCCAGATGCAATACTTAAAGAGGTAAGTTTACTACAGCCTGCGAAAGCACTGGGAGTAATTTGTACCAGATTGGGGGGTAAGTTCACTGTCGTCAAAGCGGTGCATTTATAAAAAGCATCCGCTTCTATGGTTGTAATACTTGAGGGAATAACAATTTCATTCAGACTGCTGCAGCCGTTAAATGTCCCCAATTCAATTTTGGTCAGGCTGGTGGGGATATTTATGTAACTTAAGCTGCTGCATTCGGCAAAGGCATCCAGGCCGATACTGGTGATAGTGTTGGGCAGGGTTACTTTTTTCAGCTTGCTGCAACCGCGGAAGGTATCCATGCCAATGCTGGTTACAGTGTCAGGAACTACTAAACTGGTAATTTCTGAACAGTACTCGAATGCCAGGGTATCGATCTGGGTAACCTTGGCTCCTCCCAGAGTAGAAGGAATGATTACATCACCGCCAGGCCCCTTATATTTGGTGATAATGGCGTTGTCTCCTGTAATCTTATAGCTATATATTAAGTTGTCCACCGAGAGTTTCGTATCTGGTTTTATCGTAATGTTAGGATTAACTACTGTGGCTGAACCTGTGGTTACAGCGGTTTCATTGGAATAAGTACTGGAAACTGTTGAGGTCATGGCTCTAACGCGGTAAGTATACTGTGTATTGGAGTTTAAACTACTATCCACATAGCTGGTGGTTTCCGACCTGACCGTGGCAATGGGATTAAAGCTCCCCCCATTATCCTTGCGTTCTATATCAAAAACGGTTTCATTGGTGGAGTTATCTGTCCAGGTTAAGGTTACGGAAATTCCGTCAGCAACAGCAGTCAGCTGGGATGGAGCCAGTATTATATTGGTCAATATCGATGGATTAATGTTCTGGTTCTGAGGCAACGTTGGCAGCACCGGGATAGCTAAACATACAGGGATTCCTATCATAGCTATCAAACAATACAGGATAATAGTAGCTATTACTTTCTTCAATATAAATCCCCCTCTTTTTGTGGAATCAGGATATAAACCAATAACACCCTCCCCTCTCCTGCTAAACCTCGCAAACTTTAGTAAATCCTAAAATAATATTTGTTCATTTGGCTCGGCTATACCAGGCTTGATTTTAATTTTTTATAGTATAAGATTATCAAAAAATAAATCCAATTATTATAATTTTTTATGTTTTTTTCTGCCTAATTATGAGCAACATTAAACATTTAAGGATAAGGATATAGAGGCCGCTTATTTTCTCTTCATGGCCTAATTTTAGAGTAGCATTAACACTGTTAAGGCTGGATATTCACTGTACAAACTAAAGGCAGGTGGTCAGAGGCCTGGGTATCGGGGATAACTTTATAATCGTTTAGCTCCCAGCGGTTATTGAGGAAAATATAATCTATGCGGGCACGGGGTTGGTCGGAAGGAAAAGTGTAAATGCATTCCCCGGAATTAGCCTGAAAAGAATCCCGCAAACAATTCTTTACCAGGCCTATCTCACTTGATTCCGGTCGGGCATTAAAATCGCCGCCTAAAATAACCGGAGAGCTGACAGCACACACCCGGGGCAGAATTATGTCCTGTAGATGGCGGTAACGCTCCGCTGCTTTTAAGCCCAGATGCAGGTGAAACACTCTAAAGTATGACCAAGGTATCTTAATCTCAGCCTCCAGACAGCAGCGCTGATCTTCACCAGGCAGGATATGATTTTTATAGTTAACAATGGGATAACGAGATAGGATGGCATTACCATAGGAACCAGGCCGATATTGCTTTACGGCACCATAGGCATAACCCATATTAAGCATTTTGGCCAGAAATGCCGGTTGGTGGACCATACCGGTTCGGGGACGGCGGCAATCCACCTCCTGCAGAAACACCACATCAGGATTAAGAGCAGTCAGAACGTGAGCAGTCCGCTTAAGGTCATATTGACCGTCCATTCCCTGCCCGCTCTTGATATTATACGTGACTATAATTAGCAAACTAATATCAAAAGTGCTCCCTTCAACTATTTAAAAAAGCAGCGCTTGAACAACAGACTCATCCCGTTTGAAAGCCGGGTCGCTGTATTCTTCTGCAATTATATTATACTTCTGTGAAAACTTGCCTACCTATTGGTTTCTCAAAAAAGAGAAACCAATTTATTTATCGCAAATATGTCAGCAGTTATACCCTGGGCTAGATATCCAACTGAAAGGGATTATAACTAACCCCATGGTCGTAGGTATCAACACCTTCCTTGCGTTTCAACCACCCTACCACAGCATAAGTTAGTGGAGTAGCCAGAAATTCAAAAGCTACTTTAAAAAGGTACTGGTAAAGCACCATCTGCATTAGTACTGCATTAGGTACTGTTCCTATGAAACAAATAGTAATGAAAATTACGGTATCAAGCCCTTCCCCAATCAGGGTTGAACCAATGGTACGGGTCCACAGCCACTTCCCCCGGGTCAGTATCTTCATCCGCGACAGAATAGCAGCGTTGGAGAATTCCCCCACCAGGTAAGCTACCAGGGAAGCCAGGACAATTCGCGGGGTCATACCTAAAACCGTGGCAAAAGCCGCTTCCGCTTCAAAAAAACCAGGGGAAGGTATAGCCATAACCAGGTAGAAAACCCCTACCATCAAAATATTGCAGACAAAGCCAGTCCATATAACCATCCGGGCCCGTTTATAACCATATACTTCGGTAAGAATATCGCCAATGATATAAGCCAGCGGAAATAAGATTACCGCTCCGGGTAAAATCACACCCCCGATGGTAATGAGTTTCCCGGCTATGATGTTGGATAGCAATAATGAGGTTAC
>CAZAZH010000131.1:0-4838 GCA_964489585.1 uncultured Syntrophomonas sp. | reverse complement strand
ATTTAAGAATATATTAAAAGTTAGAGGCAAAAACCATAAGTTGTAAGACCTCTACCTAAAGCAGCAGGGTTTTTTCCCCTGCCTGTAGTATAGAACTATAATAAGGAAGTGATATAATGCCAAAACTATTAATTGTAGGTATTAATGGAAGTCCCAATCGCGAAGGGAATACCTCTTTTTTATTACAACAAGCACTGGATGAGTGTGTTACACGGGGTGCCGACACCGAGGTTTTGTTTTGCCGGGAAGTTTTTAAGGATCAGAGAAACCCCTTCTGTATAGCTTGTTCTTCGCCCTGTACCGGAAAATGCTATAAAAACAAAGAATTGGCCAACGCCTATGAGTTAATTTCCCGCGCCGACGGTTTAATACTGGGTAGCCCGGTATATTTTGGTACCGTATCCGCCCAACTAAAAACATTTTTTGATAAAAGCCGGGTCTTAAGGACAGAAAAAAAGCTACTTAACGTAGTTGGGGGAGCAATTACCTCTGGTGCCTCCCGTTTTGGAGGGCAAGAGACTACTATCCGGGCTATGCATGATATAATGCTGGTCCATGGAATGCTAATTATCGGTGACGGTTATCATGAAGATGATTGCGGCCATATGGGAGCAGCTGCCCAGCGTCCCGCCCAAGAGGATGAAAACGCTATCCAACGTAGTCGTATTATGGGTAAAAGGATAGTCGAAGTAGCTCAGGCTACAAGTAAATTGAGAAAGAAATAGTGCAAAAAAATAGACACTGAAGAACACTGATTTTATTATGAATAACACTGACCTTTTCAAATTTGACATACCCATAAGACACGCGGATGCATTTTAATCCATAGTTGAGTGTAACCCTTTAGGGTATGGCCTCTAGTCGTGCCTGATTAATGACGGTAATTATAGCACTTAAGTTATATTTTTGAAAAAAATCAGTGTATTAAGTGTCCAATTAACAATCCGTGGAAATCCTGCTTAATCCGTGTCTATTATAGGGGGGTGAATTACTATGTTAATCCGTGAAGAAATAGAGCAACGGGAGGTTGTTTTGCTTAGCCCCCTGGGTCGACCAGCTGTTAAATCTAAAGGTCGGGAAAGATATGAAGAACCTGACCCTATTCGCACCTGTTTTATGGTTGATCGCGACCGAATAATTCATTCTAAATCTTTTCGCCGGTTAAAACATAAAACCCAGGTTTTTATAGCTCCTCCGGGTGATCACTATCGTACTCGTCTGACCCATACCCTGGAGGTGAACCAGATTGCACGTACCATTGGTACCGGGCTTAACCTAAATTTAGACTTAATTGAAGCTATTGCTCTGGCCCATGATGTTGGGCATACTCCATTTGCTCATGCGGGAGAACAAGTGCTAAACGAGCTGTTAACTACCGGATTTCGCCACAATGAAAACAGTATACGGGTTCTGACTCGGGTAGAACAAAATAAAACCCGAAAAGGGTTAAACTTGAGCCAGGAAGTTTTGGATGGGGTACTTAATCACAGTGGTTATGGACAGGATGAACCCCTGGCTGCAACTTTAGAGGGGCAGGTTATTCGCTTAAGCGATAAAATAGCTTATGTACAGCATGATATAGATGATTCCATCCGCGCCGGACTACTAGTTCTTGAGGACATACCTCGCCAGTACCTGGAGGTACTGGGGGACAGTCATAGCAAACGTATTGCTACTTTGGTAAGTAGTACTATTCATAATACCCGAAAACTAATGGAACAGGGCGATGATGTTCGAGTGGTACCGAAAGCAGAGGTTGATAAGGCCTTGAAAGGATTGCGCCATTTTATGTTTGATGCCATATATAATGGTAGCGTGTGCCAGGCAGAACGCAGTCGGGCGGCATTTGTTCTAGAACACCTTTTTAACTATTACCGCCAGTACCCCGAGAAGATGAGCCAGGTATATCGTGAGATAGCTGATGAAGAAGGATTAGAAAGGGCAGTAGCAGATTACATATCTGGAATGAGCGATGCCTATTGCGTAAGTTTATTTAAAGATATTTATATACCCCAGTCCCTGGTTCCAGACGCCCGCAGAACAGTTACAGACGTATAGACAATCTAAATAGATAACGCTGATTACTTTATACCTAATGAATAAAGAGGTGTCGGAAGAATATCTGACACCTCTGTTCATTCAAATCTTTGCCGGGTTCAATTCTAACTACCAATACTTAAATGTCAAGCGCGTCTATTTTCTTTATTTAAAAAGGAGAAATACACTGCTTGTAGAATAAATAGACAGGTATGAAATGGGAACAAAAGTACAACAAGAAGACAAAAATCGACCGATAAGAAGGAAAATTTCTTCAAACATAGAATAATGGTGAATATTAATGACCACATTCAATAACCGGGAAATCCGGGAAATATCTGAGCGCCTGGACATAGTTGATATTGTCGGGGAGACGGTTAAGCTAAGCCGTAAAGGTAACCGTTACTGGGGGCTATGCCCATTCCATGCGGAAAAAACTCCTTCGTTTAGCGTTACTCCAGAGCGTAATATGTTTTATTGTTTTGGTTGCCATGCTGGTGGAGACATTTTTTCCTTTGTTATGAAACGTGATGGCGTGGATTTCAAGGAAGCTTTGGAAATGCTGGCAGCTAAAGCGGGAATAAATCTTGTATCTACTTCGGGTGGCAAGGATCAGGAACATAAAAAAAAGGTAATAGAGGTTAACCAGGCAGCAGCAGAGTTTTACCATCAGATGCTATTAAGCCAACAGGGTAGCAAAGCCCTGAAATATTTGGAACAACGCGGTATAAAGCAGGAGACTGTTTCCACCTATAAACTGGGATACGCCCCTGAGCAATGGAACACATTAGAGGAATACTTGCTAAGGAAGGGTTTTTCCAAGGAATATGTGAAATTATCCGGTTTAATTAAACGTAATGAAAACAGGAACAGTTATTATGATCAGTTTCGCAAGCGCCTGATGTTTCCTATTTTTCAATACAACGGTGACATTCTCGGTTTTGGCGGCAGGGTCCTGGACGATACTTTACCCAAATATATTAATACACCGGAAACCGAAATTTATTCCAAAAGACAAGTTCTCTATGGGCTTTATCAGGCCCGTCAGGCCATACGCTCTACTAACCAGGCGGTATTGCTGGAAGGATACATGGACTGTATAAAACTACAGCAAGCTGGAATTAATAATTGTATTGCCTCACTGGGAACAGCATTAACTAAAGAACAGGCCAATCTCTTAAGTCGGTACACGGAAAACGTACTAATTCTATACGATGGTGATGAGGCAGGACAGCGGGAAACCATGAGGGCTATTGATATTCTGGCAGAAGAAGCCTTAAAAGTTCAGGTGGTAACCCTGCCTGCGGGTAAAGATCCGGATGAGTTTTTAGAGATAAATGGAAAAGAGGAATTTTTACAATATATACAGAATAATAAGCTTAGTTATATAGAATTTAAAATAAATAGATATCTTAAAGATGAAAAAACGCTTAATTTAGAGGCAAAAGTTAAAATAGTAAATTCTATCAAAAATGATATTAATAATCTGAAGAGCCCGATTGAAAAGGATTATTACGTAAAAATCCTGGCTCAAAAACTGTTGATGGAACCTAACTTAATCTATCGGGAACTCAAAGTGGCAAAACAGCGTCAGAACCCGATGGATAGGAATAAAATTGAAATATCTAGAGATAATATACAGTACGGCAATTATAGCAAAGATGAGAAAATATTGGCAGCCATGCTAAAGGATGAACAGACATTTGTTGCAATCAAAGATAGCCTGGGTTTAAATTTCTTGGCACGGTCTGAATATAAAAAAATACTGAACATTTATGACCAACTAACAGGAAACCAGGAGGAAAGGCTTAATAAACTGGGAATGATAATGCAGCAGGAAGGTATGGCAGCAACCTGTGCCAGAATTATTTTCCTGGTGGAAGAAATAAATGTGAAAGACATTAAGGTCAACGAATTTATCCGCCGCGTGCAAACATTAAAGATTGAAAGCCGCTGGCAAAAAGTATATCAACAGATTAATTTTCTCAAAGCAGAAGGAGATTTTGAACCTTTGTTAAAATTCGTACTTAACCTGGATAGCTTTTTAAACGAAACCCGGGAAGGGGGGATATAAAAATGAAACTGGATAGAAAGCTGGCAGAAACTATAAGTACCCTGGCTGAAAAAGGGAAAAAGAAAAAGAATCTTACCTATGAAGAGATTAATGATGAGCTACAAGACTTCAACCTGGGGGCAGATAATATAGACGACATATATGAACACCTTCAGTCCCTGGGAATAAACGTGGGTAATGAATCTGACACTGATGTTGAAACAGATGAGCAGGGCGAACAGGAAAGCCTTGAAACAGAAGAGGTAGCTGTTCCTGACGGTATTGAAATTGATGACCCGGTACGTATGTATTTAAAGGAAATAGGAAGAGTTCCCTTGCTTACCGCGGATCAAGAGATAGATCTTGCCCATAGAATAGAAAATGGTGATGAAGATGCCAAAAAGCAACTGGTTGAGGCTAATCTCAGACTGGTTGTTAGTATTGCCAAACGCTACGTAGGTAGAGGTATGCTTTTCTTGGATTTGATTCAGGAAGGTAACCTGGGTCTTATGAAAGCAGTAGAAAAGTTTGACTATCGTAAGGGGTTTAAATTTAGTACCTATGCTACCTGGTGGATCAGGCAGGCAATAACCCGTGCTATAGCCGATCAGGCCCGTACTATTCGTATACCGGTTCACATGGTGGAGACTATTAATAAGTTGTCCCGGGTACAAAGAAATCTGTTACAGACACTGGGACGGGAACCTACACCATTTGAAGTGGCTATGGAAATGGATATCCCGGTGGA
>CAZAZH010000130.1:0-4898 GCA_964489585.1 uncultured Syntrophomonas sp. | reverse complement strand
TGACAGTTTTTTTAATATAGGAAGGATTTTATGCTACCAAAGGGAATATATAAACTGTTATACTTTTTTATGACTGGGGGTGTATTTCCTAAATATTTGACCAGGTTTTATTTATCGACAGGTAAGGGAGGAACGGATGTTGAGATTTCGCGGTAAAGCTAGATGGGCATTATTAGTATGCCTTATAATGGTTTTTTCTATTGTGGCAGGTTGTGGGGGTAATGGTTCTACCTCCGATAAGGCCAAAGATCAGGATGTTATTAAGCTGGGATTTCTAGGGGCTACGACCGGTTCAGTAGCTAACTATGGTATCCCGGGGCAAAAAGGCATGAAAATGGCTATTGAAGAAGTTAATAATAGTGGTGGGGTGCTGGGAAAACAACTGGAAGGCATTTACCTGGATAACAAGGGTGATTCCAGTGAGATAGCCCTGATAACCGACAAATATATCAATCGCGATAAAGTTGTAGCCCTGGTGGGTGACCCTTGCACCGGCCTAACCAAAGTTGCTGCAGATATTGCCCAAAAGAACAAAGTGGTAATATTCTCTGCCGGAGCAACCGGAACCGATGTAGTTGAAATCGGTGACTATGTGTTCCGCAACACCTTGTTGGATATGTTTGCGGTTCCATCAGTAGTAGACTGGATGATGAATACTAAAGGCTGGAAGAAATTTGCCGTGGTTACTTCACTTAATAATGGTTATAGTACGGCCTTAACTCCGGTATTTAAGGATGCCATAAGCAAACAGGGTGGAAAGATAGTCATTGAAGAAAGTATTAATGACGAGGAGACTGATTTTACTGCCCAGATTACAAACATAAAAAGGGCTAAACCCGATGTCCTGGTATTTACCGGGTATTACCGGGAAGCAGCTCTTTTGATGAATGAAGCTAAAAAACAGGGTCTGGATATTACCCTGGTTGGTGGCGATGGCCTCTATGGACAGGACCTGGCCAAACTGGGCGGTAAGGCAGTAGAAGAAAAGGTTGTATTATACTGCGGTTTCAGTAGTGACAAACCTACCCCGGAGACCCAGAAATTCCTGGAAGCCTACCGGGCTAAATACAATGAAGAACCGGATATGTTCTCCGCTCAGTACTATGACGCAGTTATGATTCTGGCCAAGGCTATGACGGATGCCAATAGTACAGATCCGTCGGTATTTAAAGATGAACTGGCCAAGCTTAAAGATTATCCAGGAGTATCAGGTAATACTACTTTCCGGGCTGACCGTGAACCGATTAAGAGCCCGGTCTGCCTGATTACGGTTAAGGATGGGAAATTAACCTTATTGGATAAGATTCCAGTAAACATTCAGTAACTAATGCTTTATACTATAAACGATGGCCCGTCCGTATACGGTCGGGCCATTGTTAAGATTATATACAGTTTAATGCGGAGACCTGGTCCCCGTGTTAAACTGTGTATAGTTTATCTAGCAGGGGAGGAAGCATATTGATCTGGCAACAGCTGCTAAACGGGCTAACCCTGGGAAGTACCTATGCCCTGATAGCCCTCGGTTACACTATGGTTTATGGCATTATCCAGCTTATAAACTTTGCCCACGGGGAAATATACATGATCGGAGCCTTTGTGGGATTATTCCTGGTGGTAAATACCGGATTAAATATTGGTGTAGCCCTCCTGGGGGCTATGGCCTTTTGTATGGTACTGGGTATGCTGGTGGAATTAATTGCTTATCGCCCCCTGCGGGGGAGAGCATCCCGCCTTTCGGGTATCATAAGCGCTATTGGGGTATCCATATTCCTGTCTACCTTGATGGTCTTAATAGCTCAGACTAATACCCGCCGCTACCCCGACATTTTTAACATCCAGACCTTTCAAGTGGGGACCGTGCAGGTATCATCACTACAGATAATTATTCTGGTAGTGGCTACCCTGTTAATGATAGGCTTGCAGTTGTTGGTGCAGAAAACCAGAGTGGGCAAGGCTATGAGGGCCTGTTCCCAGGATCTGGAGGCCGCCTATTTGATGGGTATTAATGTTAACCGGATTATTTCCATTACCTTCGCCATAGGTTCGGCCCTGGCTGCTGCAGGTGGGGTTATGGTAGGTATTTATTATAATGCGGTATGGCCTTACATGGGGACTATGGCTGGATTAAAGGCTTTTGCCGCTGCCATTTTGGGCGGAATTGGCTCCATACCAGGGGCCATGATTGGTGGGCTTACCCTGGGGGTATTGGAAATCCTGGGGGTAGCCTTTCTTTCCTCATCCTATAAGGATGCTATAGCCTTTGGCATACTCATACTGGTTCTAATTATTCGTCCTCAGGGTATTATGGGACAAAAGATTACCAAAAAGGTGTAGGTGAACTGGCAATGGATGCACTAATATCTCAGTATATCGACCCTTATTACCTGCGTATTTTGATGCTAATTGGCATTAACATTATCCTGGCTCTAGGCTTAAATTTAATTACCGGGGTTACCGGGCAGTTATCCATGGGACATGCCGGGTTTATGAGCATTGGAGCTTATACTTCCGCTATTCTTTCCATGCAGATGGGGAGCCCCTTTTTCCTGTCATTGCTGGCAGGAGCAATGGCAGCAGCCTTTTTTGGGTTTCTTATCGGTATACCTACTCTGCGCCTGGAAGGCGATTACCTGGCCATGGTTACCATTGGTTTTGCGGAAATTATCCGGGTATTTTTCCTAAACTTCGAACCCGGGGGTAAAGCGGTAGGACTCTCTGGCATTCCGCAGAATACCACTTTCGTGCTGGTCTGGACCCTGGTGATAATAATAATTATACTAAATGCCAAACTGCTTAATTCTCGTATCGGCAGGGCCTTCTATGCTATCAGGGAAAATGAAATAGCGGCTGAAGCCAGCGGCATAAATACTACCCGCTTAAAAGTGCTGGCCTTTACCGCCGGTTCTTTTTTAGCTGGTCTGGGTGGGGGATTATATGCCCACTATATGTATTTTATCCGTCCCCAGGATTTTGCTTTTATGAAATCGATAGAACTGCTTAACATGGTAGTTCTGGGGGGAATGGGAAGTATCCCGGGTACTATTTTGGGGTCTGTTATACTTACCCTCTTACCGGAGATGTTGCGTATTGTCGCCGAATATCGCCTGATGTTCTATGGTGCCCTTTTAGTTATACTGATGATTTTCCGTCCCAATGGGTTGCTGGGTGATGTCCGGGTTTATGATATTAAGAAGAAGCTGCAAGGAAAGAAGGTGGGCTTATGGCAGTCCTCCAATTAGAAGAAATAACCATGGAGTTTGGCGGCCTGCGCGCCCTGGATTTAGTAGATATTAAGGTTGAAGAACAGCAGATTTTTGGTATTATTGGCCCTAATGGCGCCGGTAAAACTACCCTTTTTAATATAATCACCGGGATATATCTTCCCACCGGGGGAAAAGTTATTTTTAAAGATTGTCTGCTTAATAAGATGCATCCCTGGGATGTGGCCCGTCAGGGCATAGGCCGTACTTTTCAAAACATCCGCCTCTTTAATAAATTATCGGTACTGGATAATGTTCGGGTGGGCAGTCATGGAGTTAGCAAAAGTGGTTTTTTCGGTAGTATGCTGGGACTGCCGGGTTCCCGCCGAGAAGAAAAGATTATTATAGAAAAATCTGAACGCCTGTTGGAGTTAGTGGGATTGGATGATAAAAAGTTAGAGTATGCTGATAATTTGGCCTATGGTGAACAAAGAAGGTTGGAAATTGCCCGGGCTTTGGCCCTTAATCCTTCTCTATTGTTGCTGGATGAACCGGCGGCAGGAATGAATTCCTCTGAGAAAGTAGAATTGATGGATTTGATTTGGAAAATAAGGAATGAGATGCAACTGACAATAATCCTGGTAGAGCATGATATGAACCTGGTTATGAATATATGTGAGCAAATTGCCGTTCTGGACTATGGCCGTAAAATAGCTGATGGACCTCCTGAGGTAGTTAAAAATGATGAAAGGGTTATCCAGTCTTATCTGGGCGCAGAGGCATGAGGCTTTCCCTGATATACCTGGCCCTGGGGTTTGCCATCGTGGTCGTATCCACCTCATCCATTATGGTCAGGTTTTGTACTGCTCCGGCCCTATTAATCTCTTTCTATCGGGTACTGTTTACTTCGCTTCTGGCGGGTACATTCCGAGGTGCTAAACTTAAGCATACCATAGCTAGTATACAACGGCGCGATTTTTATTATATTCTGGGGGCAGGATTCTTTCTGGCCTTGCATTTTACTTTCTGGATAACTTCCCTCAATTACACCAGCATTTCTAGTTCGGTACTGTTTACCAATCTGCAGGTTATATTCGTCCTCATATTTTCAATAATATTCTTAAAAGAAAAATCATCTCTGTATGTTGTTGCTGGCATCCTTCTGGCCCTGACCGGCAGTCTTTTAATAGCCCATGGAGATTTACGTTCAGGTAAATTGCTGGGAGATATGCTGGCGTTAGCCAGTGGCTTTTTTGTCGCTTTTTACTTTATAATCGGGCGCAAGGTACGGGCCCGTATTGATACCCTGGGTTATACCAGTATAGTATCGGCAGTGGCAGCTCTGGTAATATTGCCGGTATGTTTACTAAGTGGTATCAGTCTTAGTGGTTACCCGCTACTGGACTGGATTTTATTTTTGCTCATGGCACTGTTTCCCGGTGTAATTGGCCACGGTGTATTTAACTGGGCATTAAAATATGTAAAAGCTCCCATAGTCGCCGTGTCCATCCTGGGCGAATCTGTGGGAGCCAGTATATTAGCCTATATTATCTTTGGAGAGCTCTTACTCTGGTACCAAATCATCGGCGGTATCCTCATACTCGTAGGTATCTACATCGCCGCTTCCAACGGGGTGACAGGGGACGGTTCCTCTGTCACCTAATTCTTAGGTGACAGAGGAACCGTCCCCTGTCACCT
>CAZAZH010000129.1:0-4907 GCA_964489585.1 uncultured Syntrophomonas sp. | reverse complement strand
TTCAAGGTGTAGATGAAGCTGATATAGTAAAAACTGACGGCAGTTATATTTATACCTTAAAAGGCAAACAACTCAGTGTTGTAAAAGCAGTACCGGCTGATAAAATGAAACTGGTTTCTAAAATCAGTTTTGGCAATAATTTTAACCCCCGGGATATTTATATTGATGCTAAACACCTGATTGTAATTGGTGACTCCTATAAAAATAACCCTCAACCAGCTAATAACGTAAAGAAGATGATATATCCCGGTCCGCCCCAGTATAACCCCCAGACCTGTAAAGCCATAATTTACAGTATTAAAGATAAGAGCAATATAACTATAAGCCGGGAAATAGAGCTGGAAGGCAACTGCCTGTCAACTCGTAAAATTGGCTCCAGCCTCTATCTGGTAAGCAACAACGGTATACCCTACTATCGCCCCGGTGACCCCATAATCCTTCCTTCCTATCGCGATTCGGAAGTCAGCAAGCAGTTCCAGTCTATATCCTGTGATAAAATTCATTATTTCCCCGACTGTGTCTACAGCTCTTATATTATGGTGGCTTCAGTTAATACCGACAACTTGGACCAAAAGGTAGATATTAAAACTTACCTGGGGAATGGGGATAATATTTACGCTTCCACCGCTAACCTGTATGTAGCACTGACTACCTACCCCCATATGCAACCTTTGCTGGAGGACAGTGCCCATCCCCAAACCCGGCCTGAAATCAAGACGGAAATATATCGTTTTGCTCTACAAGGAGCTAGCACTAATTATAGCGGTCGGGGTACGGTTCCTGGCAACATATTAAACCAGTTTTCTATGGATGAGCATAAGGGCTATTTCCGCATAGCTACTACTACCGGCGAGATGTGGAGCCAGGGCCAAAACATCTCCAAAAATCATATCTATGTTCTCGATGGCGAGCTTAAACTGGCCGGCAAAGTGGAAAACATCGCCCCTGGTGAAAAAATATACTCCACCCGCTTCATGGGTGACCGGGCCTATATGGTAACCTTTAGAAACGTAGACCCCTTCTTTGTTATTGATCTGAAAGACCCACAGAAACCAGCAATACTGGGTAAATTAAAGATACCCGGATACAGTGATTACCTGCACCCCTATGATGAGAACCATATTATAGGTTTCGGTAAAGATACCATAGAAATGAAAGGCTGGGATGGTGAACCGCAAGCTTTCTACCAGGGACTGAAAATAGCCATATTTGATGTCACCAATGTCAACCAACCGGTAGAAATGTCAAAGGTAATTATCGGCGACCGCGGGACTGATTCTGAAATTCTTAATAATCACAAAGCATTGCTGTTTTCTAAAGAGAAAAACTTGCTGGCCTTCCCAGTAACCCTGATGGAAATAGCACCCGGAGCAAAAGATAAACATAATATCCCCGCTTATGGGTCTTTCAGTTTCCAGGGAGCCTACATCTATAACATTGATTTGAAAAAAGGACTGCAGTATAAAGGCCGGATAAGCCACCTGGAGCCAGCGGATTACCAAAAAGCCGGAGATTACTGGTATGATAGCGATAATAACGTTAACCGGATACTTTATATAGGGAACGTACTCTACACCATTTCCCCGGGTAAGATTAAGGCGCAGTCGATAACAGATTTAAACCTGATATCCAGCCTGGAGATGTAAATCTAACGGAATAATAACTCAATGGTAAACTGTAGGGCAGACCGTGTCTGCCCTACTATATATTTTCATAACGGGGAGAGAATATTCCTAGAGCCAGGTTGCTTTCATTGACCAGGCTATTATCAATCAGGCCATGGATTTAGCAGGTCCACAACCGGCTCTATTTGGATTCATTCATTGTCCAGTAACGAAAAGGCTGAAAAGTTCTCCATACAAATACTATAGTTTAAAACGCTCGATTAAGCGATCAACTGACTGCATGTTATCTTCCAGTTCATCTGCTACGCCCTTTAGCTCAGGGGTTAATTCGGCAATCTTGGCAGCATTGTCGGCAATGGACTGGGCACCATAGGAGGCCTCAATTACGACAGCCGAAGTAGCCTCTATAGAAGAGTTAATTTCACCCATGGCCTTTACTACCATGTTAATGCTTTCCTGAAACTTCTGGGTAAGGTTATGAAATATGTGGGAATCTTCAAAGTATTGTTCCCCTATTTTGCCCAGTACTCCATAATCACGTATAACTATTTTATTAATAAAATCCAGCAGGCCATTGGAGTTGTTAATCAGGTTATTAATTGATGTCTGTAACTGAGCAGTTAATATTTTAATATCATTTACCGTCTGAGCTGAGTCTTCCGCCAGTTTACGTACTTCATCGGCTACCACGGCGAAGCCCTTACCGTATTCTCCCGCCCGGGCTGCCTCGATAGCAGCATTCAAGGCTAATAGATTAGTTTGTTCCGCAATTCCCGATATTTTTTGGGCCAGATGACCAATCTGTTCAGCTACCTGAGCCTCTTCAATGGCTTTAACAATATCAGCCCTGATTTTCTCATATAAACCGGTAGTTTTTTCTATGGCTACTTGTGCTCTTTGTTGTACATCGATAGCCCTTTCTTCTACTTCCAATCCCTGTAATCTTCCTTCTTCTGATTGCCGGGCCAGTTCATGTACCATTGAATTAATCTCTTGTCCGGACGCATTTATCTGTTCAATGGCAGCAGAGATTTCCTCGGTTCCAGCGGCAATTTCCCGGGTTGCAATTGAAGCCTTCAAAACGTTTTCATCTATTTCCCGGCTGCTAATACCCAATTGTTGGCCTAGACTCTGTACCTTAAGAAATCTATTTTTAATATCAGCCAGAATATTACCGGTAGTTTTTACAGTAAAATCTACACTCCTGGCTATTTGGCCAATCTCATCTTTTCCCTGGCTATTAATCTGGGCTTTTAAATTACCCTGAGATACTTCTTTTAATGAAAGCAATAAATTGTTAATATCCCGGGCGAAGGCGCGGGATAAACTAAACATGAAAATAAATCCTAGCAGTAGCATTAGACCGGATATTAAGGCTTGTTGCAGTTGAATGTCCCGAGTTATATTTAGCAAACGAGTTTTTTCAACACCCACAAACCACATCCCAATTATTTGCCCCTTGGCGTCACGGATGGGAGTATAAAGGGTTTCATAAGTAACACCTACCACCTCAGCTTCACCACTATATGTATTCCCCTGTCGCAAAACGTTTTCTTCTACCTCAGGGGCACACTGGGTATTAACCGCCCGTTTACCTTCTTTAAGTACATTGGTAGCTACTCTGGTATTACCCATAAATATTGTTACCGCAGAACCGGTCTTCTCCTTGATATTATCAACCACAACCGTATCTTCGTTAATCAAGTGACCGCCTTTAAATAATTTGCCTTCTTTAACTTCCCAGTCCCCAGGATAATATAAATCAAGAAAAGAATAGCCCAAATTGGAATCCCCTTCGAGTTTTTCCATAAAATCCTCTCGGGCCACGTTGCTTACTATGTATTTTGTATAAAAGTAAGATGCCATACCAAATGCTAATAGTATTATAATTGTAATCAAAAGAAGTTTATTCCTAATGGAATACTGCATGATTAAACCCTCCTAAATGCATTATATCCCTATGTTACCCGATTCTACCACAAATGTAACTTTATTCCTAGGCCTGATTATATTAAGATTTTAAATATATTTGTGCCTGTAAAATTTGCCAGGAATATAAATATAGGGCATACTATTAATATTTCCGATACCTGATTTTTTTCGCAGCTACCTCCTATAATCCTATAGACTTAAACTGTTGTTAATGAAACTATTTTATTAATCAATAGACTATCCGGTAAAAGGAGATATGCATGGAAACAGCTTTAATAAGCATAACCTTTAGTCTTTTGAAGATTCTGGTTGCTCTTGGCCTGGTTCTGCTTAACGCCCTTTTCGTAGCCGCCGAGTTTGCATTTGTCAGAGTTCGTCCTACTCGCCTGACCCAGCTTATAGCAGAAGGTAATCATAAAGCTAAGGCAGCTAATCAATGTGTTAACCACCTGGACGCATATCTTTCAGTCAGCCAGTTGGGCATCACTCTATCCAGTTTAGGTCTGGGTTGGCTGGGGGAACCAGCGGTAGCCTCATTACTAAAACCGTTATTAACCAGATGGGGACTGGGTTCGCCAACTCTAGTTACATCTATTTCTTTTATAGTTGCCTTCTCGTTAATTACCTTTGTACATGTTGTTTTCGGTGAACTGGCACCCAAGTCTCTGGCTATTCAAAAGGCGGAAAACATTGCGCTCAGGTTGGCCCAACCGATGCAGTTTTTTTATCGTATATTCTATCCCGCGGTAATCCTGCTTAATGGTACTGCCAACTGGTTTATTACCCGCCTGGGATTTGAGGCCCCCACTGACAGTGCAGTAGCTCACAGCGAAGAGGAGCTGCGTATCCTCATTGGTGAAAGTTATAAGAGTGGACAAATAAATGCTACTGAGCAGGAACTGTTAGAAAACGTTTTCCGTTTTGAAGAAAAAGTGGCTGAGGAAATAATGGTTCCCCGGCCGGATGTGGTTTTCCTGGATACAGGACTTAAACTTGAGAGTAATATTGAGATAGCCCGGAAATCCGGACATACTCGTTTCCCTTTGATTGATGGCAACCCGGATCAGGTTATCGGCGTCATAAATATTAAAGATTTAATGTACCTCAATGATAGAATAGAAAGCCTGCGCGAAATTAAGCGAGAGCCAGTGTTTATACCGGAAAGTATGCCTCTGGATAAATTGCTGGCCGAGTTTAAAAAACAGAGGGAGCATTTGGTCATAGTAATAGATGAATACGGAGGTACCGCAGGTATTGTAAGCCTGGAGGACGTATTGGAGGAACTGGTGGGTGACATCCAGGATGAATATGACCACGAAGAACCCGAATTTACAGTGGCGCAAGATGGTA
>CAZAZH010000128.1:0-4994 GCA_964489585.1 uncultured Syntrophomonas sp. | reverse complement strand
GTGAAGGGTTAAATGTTAGTGATGGCAATCCCCAGGGTAAGATTATTACCGGTATTCTAGGGGTACTGGACGATATTTCCGGGATACTGGTAGATATGCGCTCCGAGTTTAACATCGTTAAAGAATATATTGAAAGTATTGATGATGACCTTTTCGAATTGGAAGAAAACTTTAAGCAGGACAAAAATGTAGTAGAACTAACATGTGATAATTGCGGCGAGGAACTTTGTTTTGATGCTGATTTGGTTGAAGATGATGATGTAATAGAAATAATATGTCCCCGCTGTAATGAAGTAGTTTTTATAAATGATGGTTCGTTTGACTATGATTATAGTGATTATGATGACGAAGTAGGGGATAAGCGCGATTATCAAGATTCCTAATCGCTGAACCTACCGGAGCAAGTGGGGAGAGAGTCAAAAACCGTCCCCACTTGCTTTGAAGATATCTTCCATTGGAATACCTTCTAACCTTCCTTCTCTATACGCCTTAAGTCTCATTTCTGCTTCTTTTACCCATAAATCATCAAGTTTCTTGTCAGGCTCATCGATACTCTTGATTAAACCTTCCACCAGCAGGAATCTCTCTTCTGTTTTGAGCTTTAATGCTTGTTTTAGGATTTCCTCAGTGCTCATATCTTTTCCCCCAACTCCACATAGCTAAAACAAGCAATGCCGTATTTTACCAGGGAATTCAGTATTACCGCCAAGGCTGTGTCAAACATCTGATATTTGAACCCCAATCACGGTGTTTTACGGCAGAAATAGAAGGGAATGTAATATATGATGCCGCCATTTACCCCGTCCCCCTGACACCAAACCTTACATAATAATGAGATGAAGAAAAGAATTTGTTTACACAGTATAGTTATCGCAGTACAATGTAAGTACAAAATAAAAAGGAGTTGTTATCATGGCGCAGACAAGTATAACCATGCGGATCGATGAGAATTTAAAGAAACAGGCAGAAGAGCTTTTCGAAGAATTTGGAATGAATATGACTACTGCATTAACAGTATTTATTAAAGCAGCAGTTAGACAAGGTAAAATACCTTTTGAAATCTCTGTTGATATCCCTAATGCGGAGACAATTGAAGCGATGAAAGAAACAGATAGAATTATCCATGATGATTCTGTAAAAGGATTTTATGATGTCGATGAGATGATGAAGGAGATTATAGGTTAATGTATATCGTCAAAAGAACTAAAAAGTTTGATAAAGATTTAAAATTATTGGTAAAACGTGGTTATAATATTGATTTATTAACTGAAGTAGTTAATAAGTTGGCCAATGGCGATAAATTAGCCGAAAAGTATCAGGATCATGCATTAAGCGGAAATTGGATAAAATACAGAGAATGTCATATAATACCTGATTGGTTGTTAATTTATAGAATCGATAAAGATACTATAGTATTAGTATTAACACGTACCGGTACTCATAGTGATTTGTTTTAAATCTGCCATTTTAGTCACATCGCAACTCTTCTGAATATGCAAACCCTTTTAAACATTATTAACATGGCGGATCATTTATAGGTCTGCAGCTGCCCCCATAGCCGGAAAAACAAGGCTAACAGGCCAAAACAATAAAGACCCGGTCAATGTTTCAATCCGGAAAAAACGGTATAAGTAAAAAAAACGTAATATCCCGGAACATTTAGAGCACCCGGCCGATTTCTTTTAACATTATTACCGGGTCAATATCCAGAACGCCGACACAATCGATGCTGACGGGCCCAATACAAAGCTTTTGCCCGGAAAAGGCAAATCCCCGGCATTACCCTGGACAAATTTAATCCGTTCACTGATGTGCGGCTTATTTTGGCGTACCAATTGAGCGCTTTGTAAAAACCTTTCTTCGATATCAAGACCAACTACGCTCCCCACAGGCCCCAGAGCTTCCGCCAGCATAAATGTAGTAAAACCTGTTCCGCATCCGATATCCAATCCGGTTCCGGAGGTTGGAAACTGCAGAGACTGAATAATGTTTTTTAAGGCTGGTTCCCGCAGGGGTTGTGATAATAACAGGCTTTTCTCATAAGTGGAAATATCGGAAGAATTCATATTACACCTCCCCATTTTAATAAAATAAGTACTTCTTTTCAAACTTATTAAGTGTCTTTATTGCATTGCAGCATATCGAATCTTTTAGTTTCAATGTACCAGTTATGTTCGCACCAGGTAACTATATTTCCTGCGTCGATTGGTTAGCAATCATCTTGTGATAAGGCTAATATTTCTTCTTTATTATAACTGGCATATTTTCCACCACAAACCAATATTTATGGTAAAGCAGGGGGGTGTTGGCGTTGACAGTTCATGGTAAAGAACTGCTGAAAAGAGAAATACTTCCCTACTTTGCCCAACCGGTTAAGGATTTGTTGCTGGCGCTGGGAGAAGATAAATGTTTGCAACTGGAAGAAATCCGCTTGCGCTGTGGCCAACCCCTGTTGTTAAAAGTGGGGGATGGGGATTTTACCCTGGACCCGCGGGGACGGCTCAGTACAGACATTTTGAGCGGCTATGTGGTAGGTGAGGAAGATATATATCGGGCTATAGCCTCTATCAGCGATAATTCGCTTTATGCATTTGAGGAGGAGATAAGAAGAGGGTTTATAACTGTGGCCGGTGGACACCGGGTGGGATTGGCAGGACAGGTTGTATTGCAGGGGGAGTTGGTTAAGACTATGAAAGACTTTTCCAGCATTTGTTTCCGTATAGCGCGAGCAGTAAAGGACTGCGCCCGGCCACTGTTTCCTTATATAAATGGCGGTAGTGGTGGGACTAGCGTTAATACTTTAATTATATCTCCTCCCCGCTGCGGTAAGACAACCATCTTAAGAGATTTAGCCCGCCTCCTGGCTTACGGTAGTAAACGCTACCCCGCCCGCAATGTAGTTATTGTTGATGAACGCTCGGAATTGGCAGGAAGTTACCGGGGGATACCCCAGCTGGATGTAGGGCCGCGGACTGATGTCTTGGATGCCTGCCCCAAGGCGCAGGGAATGATTATGGCTTTGCGCTCCCTGTCCCCGCAGGTAATTATTACTGATGAAATTGGCCGCCAGGAGGATGTTTTGGCTATTCAGGAATGTGTTAATGCCGGGGTAGCAGTTATCAGTAGTGTCCACGCCGGTAGTCTGGACGAACTACAGAAGCGTCCGGTGATGCGAGAATTGTTGTCAGCCCGGGCTTTTAAGCTGGCAGTTATACTATCACGGCAAAAGGGCCCAGGTCATATACAAGATATTGTCAGGTGGGATTAAGGAGTGAGGCGTGAGAAGCAAGGTGCATGCGTATAGATTGTAGGGGCAGACGTATGTGTCTGCCCGCTCAACCACCGGACCCAGGGGGGGGTTAAGCCTGGCAGTGATAGAAATGATAACTGCGGGCGAACACACGGGTTTGCCCCTACAGATTACGTGTCCGTACAGAAGAGCACACATATGTAATTACGCGTACCCGTTAGAAATGAGGGGGTTAGGGATGCTATTTAAATCTATAGGTATCGCTTTAATAATAGGTGGTTTTGGTGTTTTTGGGTTAAATGGTGCCCGGCGCTTTGATAGGAGAGTAGAAGAGCTGAAGAACATGAGGTTGGCACTGGGATTTCTGGAAAAGGAAATTACCTGTACTTATACTCCGCTATCGCGGGCGCTAAGCCGGACGGCAGCTTTCAGCGAAAAACCGGTGTCTTTGCTCTTCCAGGAAAGTGCTGATCTATTACAGGTTGGCGCTGGTATTACTGCCGGGGAAGCGTGGAGGAAAGGGTTGGAAAAGCTGGCCCGGGATTCTTCGTTAAACGCTGGGGATTTGCAGCTATTAAATAGTGTAGCAGCTCAATTGGGAATGTCTGATGCGGCAGAGCAGAAGAAGGTGTTTGACTTGTTACAGGAAGAGTTAAGGATGCAGGAGGAGAAGGCCCGGGACGAACTCAGGTCAGGCCGCAAGCTTTGGGCCTATGGAGGTTTCATAATGGGAACCGTAGTGGTTCTCTTACTCATATAGTCGTCGGTCATCGGGCGTCAGGCGTCAGGCGTCAGGCGTCAGGGGGATAGTAAGTCGTAAGTCGTGGGGGGATTAATAGCCGTTGGTCGTTAGGAGTGAGGCGTGAGAAGCAAGAAGCGAGGAGTAAGGCGTGAAAAGCAGGGTGCAGGCGTGTAAATCGTAGGGTGCAGGCGTATGTGTCTACCCGGCTGGGGCGTATATGTCGTCAGTCGTCGGTTATAGGGAGTAATGACACAACAAAAACGTCCCCCTGTGTCACTAGGGAGTAATGACACAACAAAAACGTCCCCCTGTGTCATATTTTAAGCAAAGGGGCGGTTGGGGTGAATATTGATATTATTTTTCGCATTGCCGGTATAGGGATACTGATTTCCGTTTTATCAATAGTACTTAAGCAGGCCAAGAAGGAAGAACAGGCTGAGATGCTGACCCTGGCCGGGGTGGTAGTAGTTTTAATCATAGTAGTACAGTTAATGAACCAGCTGTTTACTGTAGTAAGGTCTGTCTTTAACCTGTAAGGAGCGGTGCCATGGAAATTGCTCAAATTGTTGGATTAGCCCTGGTTACAACTATTTTGCTCTTAATTCTGCGGCAGGATAAACCAGTCCTGGCAGTGCTTTTAAGCATAGTTTTCAGCATTATCATTTTTACCCTCATGATGGGTAAGATGGCCTCTATCCTTAACGTGATGCGGGAACTGACCCGCCGCGCCGAGGTGAATTACTTTTTCTTTGCCACTATTTTAAAAATACTGGGAGTAGCCTATTTGGGTGAATTTGCTGCCGCCATCTGCCAGGATGCAGGCGAACAGGCAGTAGCTAAAAAGGTGGAGTTTGCTGCAAAAATCGTTATTGCTGTTCTGGCCCTGCCCATAATGATAGCCATACTGGAATCATTGATGCAGTTAATGCCAGGTATATAAATCGAGAATGGAGGGAGGAAAGATTATGCTAAAGGAAGCAAGGGGACGGTTCTTTTGCTTCC
>CAZAZH010000127.1:0-5044 GCA_964489585.1 uncultured Syntrophomonas sp. | reverse complement strand
CAAATTTCAGTAACTCCATTTGCATCTAATGCTGCCAGCAGAATGGCGGTTTTGATCTGGGCACTGGCTACCGGTGACGAGTAATTTATGCCTTTTAGTTTACCACCCTTAATTGCCAGGGGTGGGTAGTTTCCTGCCTGGCGAGCCTGCAGCTCTGCCCCCATTAACTGCATAGGTTCCATTACTCTTCGCATAGGTCTTAGGTTTAAAGAATGGTCACCGGCCAGTACTGAGAAAAAGGGTTGAGCCGATAGTACACCGGTTAGTAAACGTATTGTAGTTCCAGAATTACCACAGTCTAATATTCTATCCGGTTCTTTTAGCCCCTGTAAACCTCTACCTTTTATTAACAGAGTGCTATTCCTTTCCTGTATATCTACCCCCAGGTTCTTCATACACCTGCAGGTGGACTGGATATCTTCCGCCTCAAGCAGGTTTCTTATTATGCTCTCCCCCCGGGCCAACGCAGAAAAGATAACCGCCCGGTGGGATATCGATTTATCAGCCGCAACGGTTATTTCACCTTTAAGCGGCTTTGTTTTGGAGATAATTTTACTATCCATTCCTTTTCCCCCTAACATACCTAAAGCACACGGAAACCACTGATAAAATGAGTTGGATTGCGTAAAATTAGCACATTGTTTTCTATTTTACCCAGGCCTTTATGTTATTAGCTAATAAGGCCTGTACCGCCTGCTCGGCATCATCTGGTGAAGGTACGCCTAAACGTATGGTTCCCCCATCGCCTTCACGAACACGTAAAATTTCAATGTCTACTATATTAATATTATGCTGGTTAAGAACGGACCCCAGGAAACCTATAATCCCAGGGCGATCAGGTACTATACAAATAATATCTGAAAAACCAGGCATTAATCCCCGGCTTGCTCTGGGTATTAAATCGCGAATATCTTTGGCTCGGCTTAGTTTCTCGTGCATGGCCTGGATATCACCAGCTTGTAAGGCGGACTTGATGTCAGCAAGTTGGGCTATAAATTCGTCCAGCTTATCCAGCAGTATATCCCGGTTGGAAAAGATTATATCTTCCCAGAGTTCTGGGGTTGATGATGCTATACGAGTAGTATCCCGAAAACCTCCGGCAGCCATCCTCAAGTCTTCGTCCCTGCCACCAGTCAAGTGTACTAGAGCCACCGCAGACAGGTGGGGGATATGACTGACCGTAGCCACCAACTGGTCATGCATTAATGCCGGCATTACTCTGATACGGGCACCGGTTGCCGACAATAACTTACCTAGAAAATTCAACTGCTGCCGGGGAATATTATCCCCTGGAGTGAGAATATAAACTGCATTTTCAAACAGATAGCGGTCCGCACCGTTTATACCTTTTATTTCTGCCCCTGCCATAGGATGCCCGCCGATGCAAAATATATTTTCTGGCATATGCTTAAAAAGCTGCATGACCGGCTGTTTGGTACTACCCACATCAGTTACTATACAACCTGGTTTAAGATTAGGTTTTATCTCCTCAATTATTCCGGCATAAAATCTTAAAGGGGCACAGATTATTATTACATCAGCTTGCGCAGCACCTGCTGCTAGTTCCACACCGGCATCAATAGCACCCATCTGAAGTGCCTGCTGCATAGTATGGGGATCTATGTCAAATCCGTTTACCGTTCTTACTTGTGGGGTTCCCCGGATAGCTAAACCCAAAGACCCCCCAATCAGGCCAAGCCCGATTATAAATATATTGGCAATCATATAGTATCTCCTGTATTTATTCATATTTATGATGAAAAACGGTAATTGGTAAGGTGTAGGGGTAAACAGTCGTATGTCAAAACATTAGGGCAGGCCCCCATACTCCTCATGCCTAACCCCTCACTCCTTGCCATTCTCCAGAGCCGATTTCAGGTTTTGGATTTTTTTCACCATAGTATTAAAGTTTTCCGGGGTTAATGATTGCGGTCCATCGGATAGGGCTTCACTGGGGTTCTGGTGGACCTCTACCATTAAACCATCACAACCTGCACTTACTGCTGCCAGGGCCATAGGCTCTACCAGTTTCCATTTTCCCGTACCATGACTGGGGTCAACAATTATAGGTAAATGGGTAAGCTGTTTTATTATTGGCACCGCACTTAAATCCAGGGTATTGCGGGTGTAGTTTTCAAAAGTACGAATGCCCCGCTCACACATTATTACCTGCTCATTGCCGCTGGAAATTATATATTCGGCGGCCATTATCCATTCTTCAATAGTAGCTGATGGTCCTCTTTTTAGCAGTACCGGTTTATTGATTTTGCCCAGTTCCCTTAATAGGAAGAAGTTCTGCATATTCCTGGCCCCTACCTGCAAAACGTCAGCATAGCAGGCCACGATATCAATCATCCTGGGATCCATAACCTCGGTTACTACCGGCAAACCCGTTAATTCACGGGCTTCGGCCAGTATCTTCAATCCTTCTTCTTCCAATCCCTGAAAGGAGTAGGGGGAAGTACGGGGCTTAAAAGCTCCTCCGCGCAGCATGGTTGCCCCAGCCTCTTTTACCATCACGGCTGCTTCTAAAAAAAGTTCCCGGCTTTCTACCGCACAGGGTCCGGCAATAATCTGAATCTTGCCACTGCCTATAGAATTATCTCCTACCTGTACCACGCTGGTTTGATGCTTAAACTCGCGCGAGGCCAACTTAAATGGCTGTACTATGGGTACGATTTTTTCCACTCCGGGCAGGGTTTCAAACATCTCCATAATTGCCTGACTGCGCTCACCGATAGCACCAATAATAGTCCTTTCCACACCCCGGGACAAGTGCACCTGAAAACCCTTATCTTTCAGTTTTTCGCTAACCTGTTCAATTTGTTCCTGCGGGGTATTCCTTTCCATTACAATAATCATTTCCTGCTTTCCTCCTTTTACTTCGGGGAAGGCGATAAGAAACAGAAAAAGCCATTAGTGAAGAAATCACCAATGGCACTGTCGCCAGAGTCTATTTCCCACCATCCTACCGTCCTACCATATTGTCAATAATTCCGTCCTACATTATTCAGCATATAATAATCTCTTGTTAAATTCAATAGAAAAATGGGCATGTAATAAGGTGAATCAGACATGCCATATATACAGAAATTTTTAGGCTGGTTGCCCACGATGACCGGAAATAATTCTATACATTTGCCGTAATTGTTCAGGCTCACCCATAATGATAAGTTTGTCACCGCTTTGTACAATATCATTGGCCCCGGGATTAGATATTATTTCTTCGCCTCGATAAATAGCCAAAACGGTAATCCCCAGGTGCTTGCGTAAATCAATTTCTGCCAGGCTCTTACCACTTACCCCATACCATGGTTCCACCCATAAGGTAACTATGTCTACTCCACTTAAAGTTAAGGGTACCTGACCAGCTGTATTACGGGAGCGGCTGCGAAACATCTGGTAATCTTCTTTCCTGACCCGGTCAATGTAACGCTCAATTTCATCATCAGGTATCAGGTAGCTGCTTAAAACCCGAGCGAAAATCTCTACTGAAGTTTCATATTCTTCAGGAATTACTTCACTGGCCCCCAGTTCATATAAATCGTGGACATCGGCAACAAATCTGGTTCTGACTATCAGATGAATGGTGGGATTCAACCGCCGGATAGTATAGGTAATTCTGCGAGTTGCCACCGGGTCGGATATAGCTATAACTACTACCCGGGCTGAATTTATATTAACTGTGTTTAAAACCACTTCGTGGGTGGCGTCTCCGTAAAAAATAGGCTCTCCATTTTCCTTTTCATTGCGTACGGTTTCAGCGTTAATCTCCAATATTACATAGGGTACCCCGGCAAAGGAAGCAGCCCGGGAGAGGTTCCTGCCGTTAATGCCATAACCAACTATAATTAGATGGTCCCTCATGTGGGTATCCTCATCCACATCCGCTGCCCATGGTAAAATTCCGCTGCGCAATCTTTCCGGCAGTGGCCACTTATATATAGTAGTTGCCAGTCGAGGAGCAAAATTTATCATAAAGGGAGTAAGCATCATGGTCAAAATTGATGCTGCCAGGAATACCTGATAAAGACTGTCCCCTATCAGGCCGTTATTAATTCCGGTCTGGGCCAGGATAAAGGAAAATTCCCCAACCTGGCAGAGGCTAAAGCCAACAATAATAGCAGTTCGCAGGGGATAGCCCAAAATAATCGTAGTAAACAGGGCCACCAGGCTTTTGAGCATTAAGAGCAAAAGGGTAAAAGCAGCTACCAGAGCAATATTATCCAGCATACTGCCAGCATTTAAAAGCATGCCGATGGAAACAAAAAAGATACTGGTAAAGGTATCAATGAAAGGTAAAATATTGGCCATGGCCTGGTGACTATATTCAGATTCAGCAATAATCAACCCGGCCAGGAATGCTCCCAGGGCAAGTGATAACCCGGCACTGGAAGTTAGCCAGGCTACCGAAAAACAGATGAGAATGATACTTAAAAGAAATAATTCCCGGCTCTGGGTTCGGGTAACCTGGTAAAGCAATGGGGGGATTACATATAAAGCCAGTACTATTACCAGGATAATAACGCCGGTAGTCTTGGCCAGAATAATAAGCGGTGAATGCAGCGCTGCCGCTCCGGTTCCCAGTAGAGGTGTAAATAGCATCATAGCTACGACAATAATATCTTGATAAATTAAAATGCCCAGGTTTATTTTTCCCTGGGGCGTATCCATTTCACCTTTTTCACCCAGTTGTTTTAGAACTATAGCGGTACTGCTAAGAGAGATTAAAAAACCCAGGAAAATAGCCTGATTGATGGGCATTCCCAGGGCCCAGGCAATGACTGCGGTAAAGCTCACCGTAAGCAATACTTGCAAACTGCCCCCCAGCAAGACTGTTTTTTTAATATCCATCAGGCTTTTAAAAGAAAATTCCAGCCCGATACTAAACAGCAACAGGATAACCCCGAATTCAGCAGTTACCTGGACCTGTTCGGTAGATTCGATTAGAGCCAGGCCATGAGGCCCTGCCAATATTCCCGTAAGCAAAAAACCTACAATAGCTGGTATTTTCAGGCGATAACAGACGAAGACAACTCCGACG
>CAZAZH010000126.1:0-5146 GCA_964489585.1 uncultured Syntrophomonas sp. | reverse complement strand
CACACCGTACGTCCCTCCAGGGACAAATCATGGAGCCTCTCTCAATGGGGGATAGGGTCGGCTATTTTTTCATAACCAAAATAATCAGCCAGGGTAAATAATTGTTGGGTGTTTTGTTCCCACTCTTTGGTGTTGATTTTATTGGGTAAAATTAAATCGATGCCATTATCATTCCCAAGGCTCTGCAAACATTCCTCCAGGCCTTGCAATTCTTCCAATTCATTGTCATGACACAGATCGGTACATACAATTGTGGTAGCAGCAGGTGTACCTGCAAAATTATAATATTCGTTGCCAGCTGGATGGAGCAACAGAAAATCGTAGTCCAGTTCCTCCAGGCAAGTTAAGTACATTGGAGTTTTCTGTGAGTTAGGTTCTACAAGCAGAGGCAGCAGATCTATACCCAGCCGCGAACTTGATATTGCAGTTTTAATATTATTGGCAGTAGTAGGGATATTGATATCCACTACCTGATTTTGCTCCTGGCTTGTACCCAGCCACTTATGCAGTTTTTCACTTTTTCCTAACTCCCCGATCAATACCCGGTATCCCTTACGGACTAATCCGCTGGCCAGGTTAACTAAAACCGTGGTCTGGCCACTACCCGGATGTTTGGCAATTACAGCAATAACCTTCATCAAGCGTCACCCTCCTAACGAGCGATAGGAAGCGGTCACATTTTGCTTCTTCCTATAAACACTTGTTATAAATCTATTATACGCTATAAAACCTTTCCATTCTTCCACAGAAAGCAAATTTCTATCTTTTATTCAAACTGGTATTTGGTTTATTAGAATCAATGGGTATAATCTATAATTTTAACCGAAGCACCCAATTTTTTAGCAGTGACTTCAATTATTTGGTCAGCGAAAGGACAAGCAAACCCTATGGGATTTCCTCTGGTTATACACGAAGCAAACACAATAGTATCGGCACCACGCTTTACCATCTCAAGTGCTCTGGTTACAGCTTTTTTACCTGGACACCCCCCGCAGGTAACCATTCCAATTATTTCAATGTCTTCTTCAATTCCTAAGAATGCGCATTTCTTTTCTTTCATTATTTTAAAATCTCTGGTGCCAGGACACATATCTTCTGTTTGCATACATCTAATTAAACCAACCTTCATTTCTATACCTCCCTAAATAATTGCTTGTTTAGTCTTTCTGGTGTATAGCCTCGAGGGGGCAAATATCTATACAAGCCCCACACTCTATGCACAATTCCATATCTATATTGGCTTTATCCTCGATGAGTGATATAGCATCAACGGGACATGATTCTACGCATAAACCACAACCAATGCAATTATCATCAACAAACATTTACAAGTCTCCTTTAGTTATTATTTAAAATATCTAAATTTCAGGGTTTAAATTATATTTGTAAATAAAGTTGGTCAGGACCTGGGTGGAAGTCCCGACCAACTCGAAGGTTAAGATAATTTGACCAGGTTTACTCGGTCTCTTTCCGGGTCTTCGCCTGTGCTATTTCTTTGCGAATAGCATTCAAGCTGTTTTCCAAATACCTTGCCTGCTCTTCTAGTTCAGTAATTCTATAAGTTTCATCTGCTGTGGGGTAACCATATGGTGTCGGGTAAAACCGCCCGAAGCCACGGCCTCTTCCGCCGCCCCAACATCCTCTATGACCCCATCCGGTAAAGTAACCTCCCGGGGCATAGTTCATATACCCGGGATGTACATAACCTGTACATCTTCCCAATGCACGTCCGGTCGTTGGTCCCATTCCCAGCGGGCCTGTCCTATCTCCTCCTGGCATTCTACTTCACCTCCTTTCATGGAAAAAACATTACCTTCTTCTGCTACGCCGGCGTTTTCGATGTCGTCCATTTTTGCAAACCGGCATAATATCATCATAGTCATCCTTAAGCTGCCCATTTATGAAAAGTAGCAACGTATCTTCCCAGGAACCAAAAACATAAGAAATTATTTTAATATTCTGTCCGACTACGGCCATTCTTGATGTTTGCGAAATAGCACCACATAAAAGTACATCTACTTCCCACTCAGATAAGTTCTTAGCCCGTACAAAAGGCAAACCGGATTCTAAGTTAGTACTCACCGATCGTGTTACTTGATTATTTACGATATCTATCAGTAACATATTCTCAGAGACGTCAAAAACAGGCGCTATGCAGTTCTGCCAGTAAGATATTGCTACTCTCATATTAAACCTACATGCAAATATAATGCCAACGTTAAAAGTTATCCCGGCAAAAGCCTTTATAATAAGCATTTGCCCAAAATACTTAAAAAATAACCCTAAATATATATGCAATATGCAATATTTCATCACCAACTAACATGGCAAAATGCATTAATATTAGTTACAATAATAATTAGAAAGGCTTTAAGGAGAAAGAAAAATGAGTCAAAATTATTCCCACACCGATATTATTTTAGATTCCATAAATGAAGGGGTATTTACGGTAGATCTGGATTGGAAAATCACCAGTTTCAATGCTGCGGCCCAAAAAATAACGGGGATTCCGCGAGAGCAGGCTATAGGACGTTTATGTTATGAAATCTTGCGCGCCAATGTTTGTGAAACTAATTGTGCCCTGAGACATACCTTTTCTTCAGGCAATCCCATTATCAACAGTACTGCCCACATAATTGACCAAAAGGGGCGACAAGTACCTATTCGTCTGTCAACCGCAATATTAAGGGATGAAAAAGGCGAAATTGTGGGAGGGGTAGAGACTTTTCAAGATCTTAGCCATATTGAGCAATTGCAAAAACAACTGGAGGCCAAGTATAGTTATGAAGACATTATTGGTCGTAGTTCAACTATGTTGGAATTGTTTAGCATCTTGCCCCGGGTTGCTGAAAGCAATAGTACAGTACTGCTTGAAGGTGCCAGTGGCACCGGTAAAGAACTATTTGCGAAAGCTATTCATAATCTTTCCCCGCGTAAAAATAAACGATTTGTGGGGGTAAATTGTGCGGCTCTGCCTGATACCCTTTTGGAAAGCGAGTTGTTTGGGTACAAAGCCGGCGCCTTTACCGATGCCAAACGGGATAAGCCGGGACGGTTTGCCATGGCTGCAGGGGGAACTATATTCTTGGATGAAATCGCCGACATGTCACCGGCCATGCAGGTTAAGCTTTTGCGGGTATTACAGGAACGAGTTATGGAACCACTGGGTTCTCTGGAACCGGTAAAGGTGGATACACGGGTAATTGCTGCTACCAACCGGGATTTGAGCGAACTGGTCAAAAACGGAACTTTCCGGGAAGATTTGTATTACCGTATATGTGTAATTCATATGAAACTGCCGGGGTTGAAACAGCGGCGCGAGGATATCCCGCTTTTGGTAGACCATATGATATATAAATATAATCGTCTCCAAAATAAAGACATTATAGGGGTATCTAATGAGGTTATGGCCATTCTGATTAATTATGATTTTCCCGGGAATATTCGCGAACTGGAAAATATAATTGAACAAGCATTTGTCTTATGCCGGGGTGGAATAATAGAGTTACAGCACCTGCCCATCGAGCTGCGGTCTAGCTCAGTGTCTGCATTGGGGAAGCTAGGTTCGCTAAGCCTGGAATCCATGGAAAAACAGTTTATTATTGAAGCCCTGCAAAGGCATCAGGGACACCGTAAACAGGCCGCACTGGATTTGGGAATTGATGTAAGTACACTTTACCGAAAAATAAAAGCATTAAATATTGAGGTTCCTGAGACTGATGGCAGGCAAAATAATAAATGAAATACCGTATTAGGGTGTATTCCGTTTGTCAACACTAACAGTGTATATTATCATGTTTCTTGCATGATTTATATTAAATGCAGATAGAAAGGGTGAAAAAAATGAGATGTTTTGGACCGGTACCTTCACGTCGTTTGGGACGCAGTCTGGGTATTAACAATATTCCTCCCAAAATATGCACGTATGCCTGCGTATATTGCCAACAGGGGTTTTCTTCCCGCATGCAGGCGCAAAGACAGGAATTTTATGATCCTGAAGAATTGTTCCAGGAAGTTAAAGAAAAGGTTGACCTGGTCCTGAGCCGGGGTGAACAGATTGATTACCTGACCATAGTACCTGATGGGGAACCTACTCTGGATATTAATTTGGGCAGATTAATAGAAAGATTAAAAAGCCTGGAATTAAAAGTAGCAGTTATAACTAATTCATCACTAATGGGACAGGATGATGTGATACGGGAACTGGCTGAGGCTGACCTGGTCTCGGCAAAAGTAGATGCGGTAAATGAAAACATATGGCGCAAGATTAATCACCCCTTAAAACAACTTGACCTGGAAGAAATTCAAAAAGGCCTTATCCAATTTAGCGGTCAATTTAAGGGTCAATTGTTAAGCGAGACTATGTTAATCGGGGGTGTTAATGAACATTTGGAGGAAGTTGAAGCTGTAGCCCGCTCTATTTCCCGGCTTAATCCATCCATCGCTTATATCTCCATTCCCACCCGCCCGCCTTCCCTGAAATGGGTTAAGCCCCCTCAGGAAGGCTCCATTAATCAAGCTTATCAGATATTTAAACAGTATATGCCGCAGGTTGAATACCTGATTGGATTTGAAGGTAGTGATTTTGCATTTAGCGGCGATATTGAAAGTGACATACTGAGTACCTGTTCGGTTCATCCCATGCGCCAGGATGCCGTACAGGAATTGCTCAATCGTGCTCATCAAGATTGGAAAGTAATAGAGAAAATGATAGCAGAAGAGAAACTGGTGGAAATGCAGTTTAATGGACAAAAGTTTTATATGCGCAAGCTATATAAAGGATACCGGCGCTAAAAAACATATATAGGTCTAGCCATAAGCCGGTTTACAACCTGTTAAACAGCCTGATCTTTTTAGCTTCCAGCTCCTCTATCAGGGCATAGACCTTTTGCAGCTGAGCCTCCTGTTGCTCAATAAAAAGCTGATCAGCCCCGGCCTTTTTATACTCTTCAATTGTTTGTAGTATTACCGGCACATTGAATTCCTTTAAATCGGCAATTTTTTTATTAGTCTCTTTTAGAGCTTCTAAAATATATTCTTCCGCCACTTATCAATCACCCTTATCTCTAAACTATATTCAGTTTAAATTTACTATTCCTTCATCAATACCAGGTCGTTTCGGCGTGCTCCAAATCTGTCCATAAAA
>CAZAZH010000125.1:1402-5192 GCA_964489585.1 uncultured Syntrophomonas sp. | reverse complement strand
AGACACTGATTACACTGATTTTTATGATTAACACTGATTTTAATTTTAATAATACACGGAATATACTGCTACTTTTAATTACATCAATAGATACACCTGTATCCGCGTAGGGGCAACTTTTATTAAAAACATATCCGCAAACCACTTTTATACATCGCTACATTATTACACTACCATTAAAAGTATTTTAATACTGTTACTTTTTCAGTGCCTTTCATATTTTTCAGTGTATTCAGTGTCCATTCCCAGCACCTTTTTTAAGTATTTCCCTGTATATGATAAGGGGTTGGCGGCGACTTCTTCGGGGGAACCCTGGGCTATTATTTCTCCTCCCTGTTCTCCGCCTTCGGGTCCCAGGTCGATTATATAGTCTGCAGTTTTGATAACATCCAGGTTGTGCTCGATAATCAAAACGGTATTACCGTTATCTACAAGAATAGTTAGCACGTTAAGCAAATGTTTAACATCATCCTTATGAAGCCCGGTAGTAGGCTCATCCAGTATATACAGAGTCTTACCGGTAGAGCGGCGGGAGAGTTCAGTCGCCAATTTTACCCGCTGGGCTTCTCCTCCTGATAAGGATGGTGCCGGTTGTCCCAATTGTATATAACCCAAGCCTACTTCCTGCAGGGTTTTTAGCTTGCGATAAACTCGGGGAATATTTTCGAAAAAGTCCACCGCTTCATCAACTGTCATTTCCAATATATCAGCTATAGTCTTACCCTTGTATTTAACCTCCAGGGTCTCCCTGTTGTAGCGCTTACCCTTGCAGACTTCACAGGGGATATATACATCAGGGAGAAAATGCATCTCGATTTTTATAATCCCGTCACCGGAACAAGCTTCACAGCGACCCCCGCGAACATTAAAACTGAAACGTCCCGGTTTATAACCCCTTACCCGGGACTCCGCGGTGCTAGCAAAAAGCTCCCTGATTCCGTCAAAAGCACCGGTATAGGTGGCGGGATTGGACCGCGGGGTACGCCCAATAGGTGACTGGTCTATATTAATTACCTTATCAATCTGTTCTACTCCCTCAATATCCTTATGCAAACCTGGGCGATGCCGGCCTCCATGTAGTTTCTTCATCAGAGCCGGGTACATAATATCTCCCACCAGGGTGCTTTTTCCAGAACCGGATACCCCGGTTATGACCACCGTTTTCCCCAGAGGTATGTCAACATCAATGTTTTTCAGGTTGTGCTGAGCTGCTCCTCGTACCCCGACAAATCCTCCATTACCGGTGCGGCGCGAGGAAGGCAGTTCTATATCCTTCTGCCCGGATAAATACTGACCGGTAAGTGAATTGGAGGTTTTCATAACCTCCTTCAGGCTGCCTGCAGCTACCACTTCCCCGCCGTGAACCCCGGCCCGGGGGCCAATATCAATAATAAAATCGGCATTACGAATAGTATCCTCATCATGTTCCACTACGATTACGGTATTTCCCAAATCGCGCAGTCGTTTCAGGGTAGCCAGCAGACGGTCATTATCCCGGGGATGCAAACCTATACTGGGCTCATCCAGTACATATAAGACTCCTACCAGGCTGGAACCTACCTGGGTAGCCAGCCGTATGCGCTGAGCTTCACCACCAGATAAACTCCCCGCCGCCCGGTCCAGGGTCAGGTAATCCAACCCCACATCTACCAGAAAGTTCAGCCGCTCCTTAATTTCCTTAATTATCTGGCGGGCAATATAGCTTTCCCTTTCACTTAAGGCCAAATTAGTAAAAAAGTCCAGGGCTTCTCGTATTGACATCGAACTTACTTCATGAATAGATTTCCCGGAAATTAATACCCACAGTATTTCCTGCTTTAGCCGCTTTCCCTGGCAACCGGGACAGGGACTTATGGTCATGTACTTTTCAATGTCCTCCCGGGAAGCATCTGACTTAGTTTCGTGATAGCGGCGCCGCAGGTTATTTACTATTCCCTCATAGCTGGTGCGGAAAGCACTGGCTTCACCATAAGAATTGATATAATTCACTTTAAAGCGTTCCTGACCGTTTCCATACAGTATAATATCCAGCTGCTTATGGCTTAATTCCTTTAATGGCCGCTCCATAGGAATTTTATGTTTTTCCGCCATGGTGGCCAGAACCTGGTTATAAAAGGTGAAAAAATTATTGGACCAGGGAATAACTGCCCCATCGCCCAGGCTTTTATTCATATCCAGCACCAGAGCCGGGTCAATTTCCCGTTTTTCCCCCAGACCATCACACTCCGGACAGGCTCCGAAAGGACTGTTAAAAGAAAACATACGCGGGCTTAGTTCCGGCAAGCTAAAGCCGCATTCCGGACAGGAAAAATCCTGGCTGAACATCATTTCCTCTTCGCCGCTATCCCCTAATAATTGGATAACTACTATACCCTCGCTCAGCTCAAAGGCCAGTTCCAGAGATTCGGCCAGACGGCTCCTGATGCTATCCTTTATTACTAGCCGGTCTACTACCGCACTGATATCATGCTTTTTATTTTTGTCCAGTTGAATTTCTTCGTCCGAGGTATATTCATAACCATCTACCAGCAACCGTCCGAAACCATCTCGAAAGAGATTGTCTATGGTTTTTTTATGCTCTCCCTTTTGCCCTCGGACTACCGGAGCCAGTACCTTTATTCTGCTGCCATCGGGCAGCATAAGGAGGTTGTCTACCACCTGGTCTACAGTCTGCCTTTTTATGGGTTGGTGACAATGGGGGCAATGCGGGGTACCCACCCGGGCAAACAGCAGGCGCAAGTAATCATATATCTCAGTCACAGTACCCACCGTAGACCGAGGATTATTGGAGGTGGATTTCTGATCTATGGAAATGGCCGGGGAAAGCCCCTCGATGTAATCTACGTCAGGTTTGTCCATCTGCCCCAGAAACTGTCGGGCATAAGTAGAAAGAGACTCCACATAACGCCGCTGACCTTCGCTGTATATGGTGTCAAAGGCCAGGCTAGACTTACCCGAACCCGATACTCCGGTAAATACCACCAGTTTATCCCGGGGAATGGTTACATCTATATTTTTTAAATTATGTTCCCGAGCCCCTTTTACATATATATAATCTTTCATGTTATCCTCCGATTAATATGAATAGACGCGGATTACGCGGATTTAATTAGACACTGAATACACTGACAGAATATGAATTACATACCCATAGGGCACACAGATGCTCCCTATGGTCGCTATTAAGGTAGCTGAATTTTATATAAAAATAAATTAAAACCTAACAATCTCCGGCTTTCGTAGTGGTTAATGAATTTATTTTTTATTCTTTAACTTAAACCAACTATCCTTTTACCACATATTTACTGATATACGCTCAAATGAGGCTTCTTACAGTGATATCAGTGTTAATCATAAATATTCAGTGTCCATCAGTGTCTACTTCGTACTCTTACTTTCTCCTTTTGCTTTTCGCAGGTTGCTGGAGTTCTTTGATGGCGTCGCGGAGTTGGGCAGCGCGTTCAAACTCCAGCCCTTCAGCGGCATTACGCATTTCCAGTTCCATTTCTTTAATCAGCCGCTGGCGTTCCTCCCGGGGTAGACTCTTGATCCCATTAACATCGTAGTCTACCGGTTCCTCGGCAATAGTAGCCTCAACTGCCGCATAAACCGCCTTCTTAATAGTCTCGGGAGTTATGTCATTTTCCTCATTATACTTAATCTGGACCTGGCGGCGACGGTTAGTTTCGTCTATAGCCAAACGCATGGAATCAGTAATATGGTCAGCATACATTAATACCCGACCTTCCACATTGCGGGCAGCCCGCCCTATAGTTTGAATTAAAGACCG
>CAZAZH010000125.1:0-1302 GCA_964489585.1 uncultured Syntrophomonas sp. | reverse complement strand
AAGGTAGTTACCAGCACCCGGTAGCCTTTGCCTACTGTCACCCGGATTTCCGCCATCAAATCATCAATCTGCCCTTCAATGGGCCGTACCTGTACCTGTGGATCTATCAAACCGGTAGGCCTGATTATCTGTTCCGCTACCTGAAGACTTCGGCCTACTTCAGCATCACCCGGAGTTGCGCTAACATATATAACCTGTCCGATTTTATCATAAAACTCGGTAAATTTCAGGGGACGGTTATCCAGGGCTGATGGTAACCGAAAACCGTAGTCCACCAGGTTTTGCTTACGGGAACGGTCACCCTCATACATTCCCCTGACCTGAGGTACAGAGATGTGCGACTCATCCATAAAAAGGAGATAGTCCTCGGGGAAAAAGTCTATCAAGGTATAAGGGGGTTCCCCCGGAGCCCGTCCAGTAATATAGCGGGAATAGTTTTCTATCCCTTTACAGTATCCCACTTCTTTTATCATTTCCAGATCATAGCGGGTACGCTGTTCCAGGCGCTGGGCTTCCAGCAATTTACCCTGGCTCTTAAAAAGTTTAAGCTGCTGCTCCAGTTCATCTTCTATGTCTCCAGCTACCGCCATCATGTGCTCCCAGGTGGTGACGAAATGGGAAGCCGGAAATATCATGATATGAGTGCGTCGTCCATAAACTTCCCCGGTCAAGGGGTTAAATTCAATAATCCTGTCTATTTCATCCCCAAAAAAGTCAATGCGAATAGCTTTTTCCCCGGTAGATGCCGGGAAAACCTCTACTACATCTCCCCGTACCCGGAAATGACCTCGACTGAAAGCATAATCATTGCGCTCGTAATGGGTTTCAACCAGACGGCGCAGCAGTTCTTCCCGACTCATCTTCATTCCCGGACGCAGCGATATGGCCAGTTTGTAGTAATCATCAGGAGCACCCAAACCATATATACAGGATACACTGGCTACAATAATGACATCGCGCCGTTCCAGGAGAGATGCGGTAGCCGAATGGCGCAGCTTATCAATTTCATCATTAATGGAGGAATCCTTTTCGATATAAGTGTCAGTCTGAGGTACATAAGCCTCAGGCTGGTAATAATCATAATAGCTTATAAAATACTCCACTGCATTTTCAGGGAAGAACTGTTTGAATTCCGAGTAGAGTTGCCCGGCCAAAGTTTTATTAGGCGCCATAACCAGAGTGGGGCGCTGCTGTTGTTCGATAATTTTAGCCATGGTAAAGGTTTTACCGGAACCAGTTACTCCCAGCAAGGTCTGTTCCCGGTAACCTTGATTTAAACCATCAACAAGCGCATTTATCGCC
>CAZAZH010000124.1:0-5416 GCA_964489585.1 uncultured Syntrophomonas sp. | reverse complement strand
TTGGCGCAGGATATCTCCCCGTCCAATGAGTATTTTTATGGCTTCGGCAACCTGGATGGATGCTACCAGAGCAGGGGTAAATGAAGGGTTGCCCTGCTCTTTTTCGATACCCCGGTCCCGGTTATTTCCATAGATGAGGTCCAGGCTGCGGTCTCCCGGCAGGATGGTGCAAACTTGCCCATACCATCCAGCAATGGCTCCGTGCACCAGGGGAAGGTTTAATTCCTGGGCAGTATCCTGTAAAACAAAGCGGCTTTCCAGATTATCCAGGGCATCTATAATCAGGTCATGTCCCCTGCATATCTCGAGGGCATTCTGTTTGTCCAGGTAAAGATTCATCGCTGTGACTTCTACCAGGGGGTTGATAATTGCCATACGTTCCAGTGCCACCTCTACTTTGCTCCTGCCCAGAACCCGGGTATCAGAGTAAATCTGGCGGTTGAGGTTGGTTTCATCAAACCCATCTGGGTCAACAATAGTTAAATGACCTATGCCTATTCTGCCTAGCATTTCCACTACATACTCCCCCAACGCCCCACAGCCAACTATACAAATCCGATAAGTATGCAATTTATCATTTTCTTCTTTACTCAAAGCAATCATATTACGCTCATATCTGCGCATGAATAATTACTCCCTTCTCTATATATCACGCAAGATAAGAACCATCCCACTTGTGGTCCCCAAATGAGTCCTTTTTTAGTGTAATCAGCTCTTGTATACATTATAATCTTATTTAAGTAAGGTTTCGATTAAGGGAGGAGGATGGCAGCTATGCCGGATTATTACGTCCTTCGTTATTATTTTTACCTGGATGATGAAGATGATAAAATACAAGGTTTTCTTAAAACAGTGCAGAACAGCTTACCCCTTAATTTATATAATCCCCGCGATTATGGGGAGATATTACCGTCAGCCCTGTATCATCAGTTGGAGTTTGATAATGTAAAAATACTGGTTTTGGGCATTAATAGTAATATATCTGCCTGGAAAGAAAGCCTGGAATTATTGGTTTCCTCTGAAGAACAGGCAGGTATTAATGCTGATGTTTTACTGAGTCACGCCAGTGTTCTATGTGGGTATGGTTATGAATGGGAATTTCTTTTAGAAGAAGTATCCCGGATAGAGCCGGTAAAGGAATTAATACCGGCAGTTATCGACCGCGGGCAGATAGCTCGTATATTTGACAGCCGGGTTAAGGGAGAAACCTATTTTCTGTGCCGGTTAGAAGAATATACTACATTAAATCGGCGTTTTCTGCTGGAAGGTTTGCCGCAGCTGCAGGCCGCAATAATTAAGTTGCAGATGATAATTTCCCTTTTACGGGACCGCCACCAGACTATTATCCGGGAGAAAGAGGAGCTTAACCAAAAGCTTTCCAGGATACTTCATGCCCATCTAGTGAAAGAACAAAGCAATCTGGAAGAATCCGCCGAACTGGAACAGCAGATTGATGAGCTATCTGCCTCTTACGGGATGATAGCGGGGGATTATGCACTATTAAGCCAGGATTGTAAGAAAATCGATTCTCTAATAAATGATCTTAACCGGCAGTTTCGGATACAACCAGGCCTAAAGTTGGATGATGATTTTCGTGATAACATAATTCAGCCGTATCACAGGCGTTTGCAGGAAATGCGTGATACCCTGGATGAGCTGCGTATATCCCGGGAGAATCACCAGGCTGCCATTGAAGTGGTGCGCAGTAAGGTTGATATTCTAAACAGCCGGGCTAATATTGCTACGCAGGAGCAGATTAAAGATCTAATGGAATTAAATACCCAGATGCAAAAGCAAAGCCTGGTCTTTCAGTATGCTGCCGGCTTGATTGAATTTATCGTACTGGCTTATTACAGCCACAGCCTCTGGTCCCATCTGGCCCATAATGCTTATGCAGCTATCCCCGGGTGGATACAGTTTGTTGTTGTCATGGTTTTCTCCGGTAGTACGGTTTACTGTACTCACCTGCTGGCCGAATATATGCAGGGCGAACACCATGTCCGCAGGAAACTACTCTATTCCGCTCTGTTCCTCCTGGCTATCTTTGTTTTTGTGTTGCTGGGTACATTATTGTTGGGTGCAAAAAACCCGGTACATTAGTTATACCGGGTGAACATAGCGTACAGGACCGGAAGGTTAAAGGCCGAACATGGGGGATCGCAAACACGGGGACAGTCCCTCTGTTTCCTTGGTTCCAGGCGAAACAGCAGGGACAGTCCCCATGTTCGCGACGTGGTCTCCTCACGTCTGACGACTGACGACTTATATTACCCCATCAGTTTTATGGCTTTGAGCCGGTCTGCTAATCTCTT
Source organism: uncultured Syntrophomonas sp. (assembly GCA_964489585.1). GTDB lineage: Bacteria > Bacillota > Syntrophomonadia > Syntrophomonadales > Syntrophomonadaceae > UBA4844. The sequence goes on along the minus strand of CAZAZH010000124.1, from coordinate 3,104 downwards.
ATAATGATTTTCTTCCTCTCGGGCTATCTGTTCAAACATCAAACGGGTTTCCGGGTCATCTGCCTGTTTGGCCAGTTCTCTATACCGATCCCGGGCTTTTAACTCTTCCTCTATCGCCAGTTCCAAGGCTTCTTTCGTATTCAACTTTAATCCCTCCTGATGAGTTTATTTTTATTATAAATCGATAATAGCACTTTTCGCTATCGGGAAATAGAGGTAAGCCCCTTTACGCCTGGCTAACAAAAGGCAGACAAGGGATAGCTCTTTTGTCAGCGTGTTAAAAGGACCGTCCCCTCAACACGTTATGGCCTTAATTATTTTTTCCTTGGTGCAATCAGCAACGATAATGAAATTCCCTATCCCCTGGGGAAGGACTATTCTTAACCTGCCTTCGGAAACTTTCTTATCATTGAGCATGGCGGTGTAGACCTCTTCCGCTTTCAATGCCGGGAAAGCCGTGGGAATTCCCATCTGCCGGTAAAGTTCCCTAATCCGATTGGCTTCGTTTTCCTGCAGAAGGCCTTCATCCTGCGCCAGGTTAACTGCTGCCATAGTTCCTATAGCTACTGCCTCACCGTGGCTGTAAACATTATAGGAGGTAAGTTTTTCAATAGCATGACCGAAGGTATGACCCAGGTTAAGTACTGCCCGCAATCCTTCTTCCCGCTCGTCTTCAGCCACAATCTCACTCTTTATGCGGCAGGAATGGTAAATGATAGTGCTTAAGCATTCCGGGTTCCGGTCTATGATTTTTTGAGCATTTTCTTCCAGATAATTAAAAAAAGATGCATCGTAGATGATGCCGTATTTTATTACCTCACCTAAACCGCTGCGGAATTCCTTGTCATTCAAGGTAGCCAGGGTATTGATATCTATTAGTACCAGGCGTGGTTGGTGAAAAGCCCCAATCAGATTCTTGCCCCGGGGATGGTTCACCGCCACCTTACCGCCGACACTGCTGTCTACCTGAGCCAGCAGGGTAGTAGGCAATTGCACAAAATCAATTCCCCGCTGGTAAATGGCAGCCACAAAACCGGCCAGATCTCCTACTACTCCCCCTCCCAGGGCTATTACCATGCTTCCCCGTTCCAGGTTTGCAGCCAACATATCATCCAGTATTTTTTCGGCTTCAGCCATGTTTTTATAGGTTTCTCCATCCGGCATCAGGGCCACCTGCACCTGAAAACCGGCACTCTCCAGAGAGGAAACTACTTTTGGTCCGTACAGCGGAAAAACGGTAGGGTTGCTGACCAGGATGAGTTTCTGGGTTTTGCTTACGCCACGCACCAGTATGCCGGCATCATCCAATATACCGGGAGCAATTTTTATAGAATAACTGCGCTCATTTAACCTGACCTCAAGATTTTCCATTCTCTTGTCCTTTCCCAGGGAAGGAAGCAAAAGAACCGTCCCCTTGCTTCCTCACTATCCCAATTATCTCATCCGTAACCTGCTCCGGGCTTTTACCGCTGGTGCTGACCTGATAATCAGCCTGAGCGTATAAAGCTTCTCGAGCTTTCAACATTTCCTCAATGTCCTGCAGCTGGGCATTTTTTTTAATTAAAGGGCGGGTACCTTTCTTACGGTTTACTCGTTCCAATATCTCCTGTGGCGTAGCTTCCAGGTATATGATGATTCCATTCTGGCTCAAGTTATCCATGTTTACCTGCTCCAGTACCACCCCTCCGCCGGTAGCAATCACCAGGCCGCTTTCCCGGGCCAGTTTTTGGGCTATTAGTTTTTCCTCGGAGCGAAACCTGATTTCACCGTAGTGTTTAAATATGTCTCTCACGGTCATCCCTACAACCCGTTCAATCTCGCGGTCCATATCAACAAATTTTCGGTTAAGCCTTACGGCCAGCCGCGAGCCCACCGTGCTTTTGCCGGTACCCATAAAACCGATAAGTACTATATTCTTTTCCATTTCCACACCTTTTCTAAATACTCCCGGTAACTGCTGTAAGCTTGCTCTACCTGTTCCATGCTGTCTCCCCCGAATTGCTCCCGAAAAGCCCGGGCCAACACAAATGCCAGCATGGCCTCACCTACTACTGCTGCTGCCGGTACCGCACATATATCAGACCTTTCCACCTGGGCCCTTTCCTCCTGCCAGTTTGCACTATTAACGCTAACCAGGGGTTTATAAAGGGTAGGAATAGGTTTCATATAAGCCCGAGCCCAAACCGTCTCACCGTTACTGATACCGCCTTCTATGCCTCCAGCCCGGTTGCTGTCCCGGTACAATCCTGCTTCTTCCCGGTAATGTATCTGGTCATGTACCCGGGATCCGAACTCAGCAGCATTGGCTATGCCATCACCTATCTCTACCGCTTTAATGGCGGGGATACTCATTAAGGCTGCTGCCATCTGGCCATCCAGTTTACGCTCCCAGCTTATATGGCTGCCCAGGCCGGGGCAAACCCCAAGTGCTCCAACTTCGAAGCTCCCTCCCAGGGATTCGCCCTCACTTTTAGCCTGCTCAATCAGCTTAATCATTTGGCCTTCGCTCTCCGGGTCAGGGCAGCGTACGGGAGAGTTTTCCACACGAAGACAGAAATCTTTCAGATTTTCTTTTTCTATAGCCACCGTCCCTACATTGACTGAGCCAATTGACCTTACATAGCTGTATATTAATATGCCAAACTGCTCTAAGAATTGTTTAAAAAAGGCTCCCGCCGCGACCCGAGAAGCAGTCTCGCGGGCACTGGCTCTTTCCAGTACATTGCGCATATCGTGGTGATGGTATTTCATCGCCCCGGGCAAATCGGCATGGCCGGGACGGGGTCTGGTTAACACCTTATCGTTAATGCGGGAACAGGTGCCGCTGTTCATAATATCCTGCCAGTTCTCGTAGTCCCGGTTACGAATAAGAAAACTAATGGGACTGCCCAGAGTTTTTCCATTCCGGACCCCAGCAAATATTTCAATTTCATCAGTTTCAATCTGCATGCGTCCGCCGCGCCCATAGCCTTTTTGGCGCCGGGCCAGTTCCCGGTTAATGTATTCTTCATCCACCGCCAGGCCGGAAGGCAGGCCTTCAATTATAGTAATTAACCCCTTGCCATGAGATTCTCCGGAAGTAGTAAACTTCAGCATCAGCAACC
>CAZAZH010000123.1:0-5422 GCA_964489585.1 uncultured Syntrophomonas sp. | reverse complement strand
GACCCCGGCCAACATAGCCAGGAATATCCATACCGTAAGCCAGCGATCCAGGAAAGATAGTTTCGATGTCATTAGTGTTGCCTCCTATTGCTAGATTACAGGAAACAAGGGTACAATGCCCTTGTTTCCTGTAATTAGTTACTCTCCTTTAATATATTTATGCAGTTCCTCCTTGCGGGGGAGACGACCGGCAATTTTTACTTCACCATCTATTACTAGAGCAGGGGTTACCATAACCTTATATGCCATGATTTTTGAAATATCCTTTACTTTTGTTACTTCAGCAGCTATATCTAACTCCGCCAGGGCATTGTACACATCCTTCTCCAGTTGGTTGCATTTAGCACATCCGGTTCCCAGTACTTCAATCTTCATAAATATCTACCTCCAAAATATTTTTTCTTTTGTTAAGCAAAAAAGTACCCATATAGCCAACCTGTCAGGGTAGCCATTACCACCACCAAAATAAAGTAGGCAGCAGTCCGCTTAAAGCCCATAATTCGGTTGATTACTAAAAGATTAGGAATACTTACTGCGGGTCCGGCTAATAAAAGCGCCAGTGCTGGTCCCTGATTCATTCCCAAATCCATTAGTCCCTTTACAATGGGTACCTCAGTTAGAGTAGAGAAATAAAATAGAGCACCTATTAATGAGGCAGCAAAATTAGCCCCCAGCGTATTTTCCCCTACATAGCCGGAAATCCATTCCGGAGGGAGAACTGCCGTAACCATTCCTACTAAAAATACTCCTGCCAGTAAAGTAGGTACTACCAGCTTAACCAATGACCAGGTCTCCTCCATCCAGGAACGGAATTCACCTTCCACAAAATAATGGTGAACCATGATAGCCAGGGAGTTAATCAAGCTAAGATCGAGTGCGATTTTTATCCAGGGTGCCAGTTTACTGGTACTAATGATAAGAATAGCTACCATTACCCCAAAAAATAGCACCAGGAAAATACCCGATTTCTCGCTTCGCTCTTCAGGTAGTGATTCAATATCACCTAATCTCTTCTGTTCATCCTTTCTGAACAAAAGGGACATGATGATACCGATAATAATCGAGAAAAGAACTGCACCAACCCCTCTGGCTATCCCCATGTGCCAGCCGATAGCCGCTCCGGTTAGGGCAATAGCCAGAATATTAATTGCCGGTCCCGAATATAAAAAGGTAATAGCCGGCCCCAGGCCTGCCCCTAGATTATAAATCCCGGCAAAGAGTGGCAGTATAGTACAGGAGCAGACCGCCAAAAGCATACCCGATACCGAAGCAACGCCATAAGCAACCCAGCGCTTGGCCTGGGAACCAAAATATTTGATTACGGCACCTTTGGTTACCAGTACTGCCATAGCCCCGGCAATAAAAAAGGCCGGAACCAGGCAGGTGATTACATGGGCTGAAAGGTAAGAGATAATTTCCTTGACTCCACCCTGCAGCATTGTAAGAATAAATTGCATCGTCCAACACTTCTTTCAATAAATTACAATTTCTATTTTGCTTACACCTATCTGCGTCGCTCCTGCACTCAGTGAAATCTCGATTTAATGTATGGGTTACTGAGTACCAGGTACATCTAATTGGTCCCTATCTTCTTACTGGATTAATTCTTCTTGTTTTTTTCTGGCAGGCCTTTTTCTCACAAATGTTCTCATCTAAATTAACCATACGCAGGTACATTTCCTGAAATTCAGGTAATTCATTGACCGGTACTTTCATAAAACAATCAAATTCCCGGAAAACCTGATCCAAAGCATCCTGGTCGAAACTGCAGATTCTGCGCTGGGCTTCCCGACGCTCCTTCACCAGACCTGCCTGTTTTAAGACCTTCAAATGCTGGGAAACGCGGGGCTGACTCATGTCTAAAATCTCCTCCAGCTCACAGACACATAATTCCTGCTCAGCTAGCAAACGTAAAATTTTAAGTCGGGTTGGTTCACCTAAAGCCTTAAAGATTGTCTCAAACATGTTATTCTCCTTTCCCGTGCACGGTTTATGTTAGTTTACCCAGTGTGGGATGCAATAAACATATTCGTATATAATGATATACTTATATTACAACCTGCATGAATCTATGTAAAGATAAAAATTAATAAAAGGCAAATGGTTGAATCTTAGCAGCGATATTTAGCCCATAAAAAACTGCCAGCGAAAAGATGTAATTTAAAGCCGGCCCGAGTGGCTGGCTTTTGCTTTCCCTACAACCTAAACTGCCGGAAATTATATTTTCGCCCATCCCTTATTTAACAGGTAAACCAGGGCTATACCGGCAACGAATCCGACCGCCGGGTTAACTGCTACACTGAGCACCACGGTAATAATAAACGGATACAGGGACTTTCCTTTTTCACTATATTGGCCACTTTTTATAAGGTCAATTCCACTATAGAAGAGCAGCCCCCCCAGCACTGCTCGGGGGATAACACCCAGCAAATCGACCCCTGAAGGCCCCAGGATAACCGCGGTTAGCAGCAGAAACAAACCAATCATAATAACGCTTAAGCCGGTACGGGCACCGAAACGGTAATGGGCTGCCAACCCTCCGCTGCCGTGGCACATAGGAAAACCACCCAGGGGCATAGCTATCAAGTTACCAAGCCCCAGGCTAATGCAGAGGTTCTTCTCGTTAACCCTTGATGACTCATTTGGGAATAGGTTATGAGCCAGGGCAACCGTGACCAGAACCGCATTGGTCAGCGTAAGGGGTAATTGAGGAAGATAAGCCAGGGTAAAACCGCGACCAAAATCCTTCCATTCTGGAAACGTCAAATGAGGCAGGTGAAAACCAACTGATAGCTGGGGAAAATTTAATTCCGGGTGAATAAGGAAAACTATGAGGGTTCCTCCTACTACGGCGATGATAGCCACCGGTAGTTTCTTAAAACTGAAGAGAAAAAACATTCCTATTACAATTATCAGGCCTAAGATGAGGTCATCCTGAATAAATTTAACTCCCAGTATGGCCAGGCTAATACCCAGGCCTACCTGAATACCGGCAGTCACACTTTCGGGTGTAAGTTGAGCCAGTTTTTCCACCAGGCCACTTAGAGCCAGAAATAGCAGGGTTATCCCCATTAACAGCCCGGCGGCAGCAATCTCACCGGCAGTTAGCTGGTGAACCAGTATGGCGGCACCCATTACTTTCATAGGCTGTACTGGAATGGGAATGCGATAATACCAGCCGGTAACAATATACATTATTCCAAAGGTAAATAGCACCCCGGTAGTATCCAGACCGCCAATGGTAATGGCACCAATGATATATGGAAGAAAAGTACCCAGGTCCCCAATCGACCCTGACAATTCACCCATAAAATTTTCAGGTCTCTTCCGGTTCACTAACTTATCTCCTATCCTGTCATTATTCATCATAATTTTACACTATTTCCGCGATTATTCTAACCTGAATAATAATTCTTAACTACCAGCCCTGGTGATAGCTGGTTTTTAATAGAAAACCTGGTTGGAAGTGACTATGAATATGTTGGCCCGGCCCTTCTAACTATAACTAATAGTTATTTCTAATATAATAGCGTATGTGATATATTTAGTAATAAGATATAAGGGTTACGGTTGGATTAGGAATAACAAGTATTGATAATACGGTGTAATAATTAAAAGCTAATGGAAATTTGGCCTGTGATAAGATTATGAATAATAAGGGGAAGGGGAATACGTATGTCGGTAAATTTAGAGGATTTTATGAGCATTCGAGAAGTTAGCCTGATGAAAATCAAAGAAGCCAAAGATGAGGGACAAAAAGTGGTAGGTATCTATTGTGCCTACTGTCCTCAGGAAATGATTTTAGCCGCTGGTGCTATTCCGGTTAGTTTGTGCGGAACCAGCGAAAAGCCCATTGCGGCAGCAGAAACCGTCTTACCTCGAAACCTTTGCCCGTTGATAAAATCATCTTACGGTTTTGCCGCTACCGATACCTGCCCGTTTTTTCATTTTTCTGATTTGGTTATTGGTGAAACTACCTGTGATGGCAAGAAAAAGATGTTTGAGATTATGCAGGACATTAAGCCGGTATATGTTATGCAGTTGCCCCATTTGCACCAGTTGGATGCGGCACTCGAACTATGGGTAAAGGAACTGAGGCGTTTGCGTTCTACCCTGGAGGATGAACTGGATGTAAAAATTACTGATGAAAAGTTATGGGATGCTATAAGGAAGGTAAATCAAGAGACTATAGCAGTAAAAGCTATTTGTGATTTAAATAAAATGGATCCACCGGTACTTAGTGGACTGGATCTACTTACAGTTACCTGGTCGCGTAGTTTTAGTAGCGATAAGGGAAGCCTTGTTACTATGCTTAAGGAACTACAGCAAGAACTGGCTGCTAGCCAGGCGGCACAGGGTGGTGGCAAAAAACCTCGGGTATTGCTAACCGGTTGCCCAGTAGGCCTGGGTTCCGAGAAGGTTATCCGCCTGGTAGAAGAATCCGGGGGATTAGTAGTGGCAATGGAGAACTGCTCTGGTTACAAGACTTTGGAATTACAGAGTGATACTGATTTAGATGATCCCATAGTTGCCTTAGCGCAAAAATATATGGAGATACCTTGTTCCTGCATGAGTCCCAACCCCTACCGGTTGGAATTATTGGAGCGTATGCTGGAAGAGTTTCAGGTAGATGCAGTTGTTGACCTTACCTGGCAGGCCTGTCATACTTACAATGTTGAAGCCTTGGCGGTGGGCAATCTGGTGCGGGATAAAGGGCTTCCCTACCTGCATCTGGAAAGTGATTATTCCTCTTCCGATCTGGAAACACTGAAAGTACGTATTGAAGCCTTATTGGAGATGGTGGCCTGATGTTGGTAGTTGGTTTAGATATCGGATCAGTGGCAGCCAAAGGGGTTATGTTGGATCGGGGTAGGATGCACCGGGCCATGATACCTACCGGTTGGAGTCCGCGCGATGCCAGTGAAGAACTTATTTATAAATTACTGCAAATGTCCGGACGCGAACGAGAGCAACTGGACGACATAATTGTAACTGGTTATGGCCGTATAGCAGTTGCAGGCGCCGGTCAGGTGGCGACTGAAATTAAGTGTCATGCACGGGCCGTGGCCGAGCTGTACCCGCAGGTAGGGACAATAGTTGACATAGGCGGGCAGGATAGTAAAGTAATCCGGGTTAATGAACAGGGTCGGGTAATTGATTTTGCTATGAATGATAAATGCGCTGCCGGGACCGGCCGTTTTTTACAGGTTATGGCCAATGCCCTGGGGCTGGACGTAAGTGAATTGGGGGAACATGAAGACTCTAATAATATAGTTCCAATTAACAGTATGTGCACAGTATTTGCCGAATCCGAAATTATTGGCTTGTTGGCCCGGGGAACCTCCAAAGCCGGGATAGTTGCCGGTCTGCACCAATCGGTAGGCAGAAGGGTAGCAGCCATGGTTAGAAGAATTGGTATAGA
>CAZAZH010000122.1:0-5507 GCA_964489585.1 uncultured Syntrophomonas sp. | reverse complement strand
TTTATTAATCCCTGGTTCTTCATATTTTCTGCCATATGGGTCGTTTTTCCTCCTAACCCACAGCATAAATCCAAGACTTTTTTACCAGGAGTAGGGTCTAGAATAATAGCTGCAAGCATAGCAGCTTCATTTTGTACATAAAATCGACCTTCTATATAAGCCGGCAAATCTTCCAGGGGACTTTCCATAGCCTGAATGCGGATACAGCAGGGTAATTGCGGACTGGTATGACATTTAACCCCATCCTGCTGTAGTTCCTTGATTAATTCCTCCCGGTTGGTCTTTAAGGTATTAACCCTGAAATCTACCCGCGCCGGCTGGTTGTTGTAGGTCAGTATTTTTTCGCATTGCTCTGCACCATAAATATTTAGGAGATTATCAACCAGTTCCTGCGGATGGGAGTAATAAACGGCCAGGAATTCCTTACTACCCAGGGGTGGATATTTAATGTCCTCCTTATGACGGATAAGGTTACGTAAGACCCCATTGGTTACCCTGGCCAGATTAGCATTGCAGCGCTTACGGCTCATTTCTACCGCATCGTTGACACAAGCAAAGTGAGGAATGCGGTCCATAAACAGAATTTGGTAGGCAGATACCCTTAAAATACTCCTCAACCAGGGATTTTGTTTGCTTATATCTTGTTTTAAAAAAAGATTAAGCACCCAGTCCAGGTGCTTAAGCATACGTATAGTACCATTTACTAAATTAGTTAATAAACTGCGGTCTGCAGTATTTAGTTCGGAGTGGCGCAAGGTTTTCATTAATGCCAGGTTAGTATAGGCACCTTGTTCCGTAACTTCATATACGAGTTTTACTGCCTCTTCTCGGGCTTTACTAATCTTATCTGTGGCAGTATGTTTGGCTCCAGCATCCTCCTGCACTTTAGTCATCACCGCCGGCAAAAATCATCAGGTAATAAAGCAAGGTAGCAATAGAAGACAGTGTAGCTGCCAGGTAAGTTAAGGCAGCAGCTCCCAGTACCTTTTTAACCATGGGCACCTCGCCCCCGGTAATTAGTCCAGAGGAACTGAGCTGGGCAACTGCGCGGCGGGAGGCATTAAGTTCCACCGGCAAGGTTACCAGGTGAAAAACTACTACTGCTGAAAAAAGGATTATACCCACCATAATTAGGTTCATGCTGCTCATAAGAAATCCTAGCAACAGCACCGGAAACGAAGCTCCCGAGGCAAAATTGGTAATCGGAACAATACGGTGACGCAGTTCCAGGGGACCATAACTTTCATGGTGCTGGATAGCATGCCCTACTTCATGGGCGGCTACCCCAATGGCGGCAATGGAGTTACTACCATAAACTGTTTCTGATAGCCTTACTTTATGGGCGGTCGGGTCATAATGGTCAGATAATTCCCCTGCTATCGGTTCTACCGCTACCTGTCCGCTCATACCATTTCTTCTTAAAATGGTAGTGGCCACATCAACACCGCTCATCCCTCTTGATGATCTCACCTGGGAGTAGCGTTTAAAGGTAGATTTGACTTTAATCTGGGCGTAAATTGATAGAATCAAAGCCGGTAAAATAAACATAAGATAACTAACCACGCTCTTCATCCTCCTTTGTAATGCTCTGCAGAGCAGCTTCAACCTCATCCAGGTTTACAGTAGTGTTAAAACAGGGTCCGTTAGGGCGGCAGTTTAACACCCCTATAACCGGCAGTCCACCTAGCTCATGAATTCCTAAGGATAAATCTCTTTCACAGGCTACCGCTACTACCCCCCGGGGACGGGTATCTAAAACAAATTTGCGGGCCAGGGTTCCCCCGGTAGCCACTTTAATTACGGCATTATATTCCTCGGCTATCTCTTTTAGTTCAGCAATATCACATTTGCCACAACCTTTGCAGTTGTTTACATCCATAGTAATCTTGTGGGGACACTCCGAGTCCTGCAAGCAGTGGGGCAACAAAATCATTATCTGTTCTCCCTGCAGGCGCAGGTCTTTTGAGTGTACCAGGTAGTTATTTACGGCAATATATGATTGCAATATTCTGTCCTTACTTATACCTACAAGTCTTCCGGTAAACAAAGCCAGGGGAAACAAGAGTTCATTAGCTTTCTGGCCTATAGTTTCCAGCGACGGTATGGCCTGCTCCCTGACAATTATTATTACTATAGCTATGATACCAAAAGCAAGTATTAAAAATAATATAGCTACTAAAACGATAATGCTGATTAATAATATCTGGCTGATTATAATATCGCGATTGGCAATCAGGTAGTAAATAACTCCTGCTATGAGTAATATTAATAACAGGCTGCCTACCAGAAGGCCTATGTATATTCTTTTTTTGGTGTTCAAGCCTTTAACCTCCCGGTTAAGCTAACAAAGTACCGGGCTGTAATTTGCATCCCCTTAAGAAATCGCTGGCCGGCATGCGTTTTTTACCTGCCCTTTGTACCTCCAGGATTTTAAGTATGCCCTTCCCACTTTGAACTGAAAACCCATCATTTCCAACCTCAACTATTTGGGAAATCACCCCACTTTCGTCATTGCTGATAACCCGGCTTTTATATATCTTGGTTTTGTTATTGTCAATAGAAGTCCAGGCCCCAGGATTGGGGCTTAAGGCCCTTATCTGGTTATGAATTAACTCCGCCGATTGGGACCAGTCGATTTTTTCATCCTCGCGAGTTAAGCGACTGGCATAACTGGCCAGTTCCTCCTGCTGTGGGATTCGGGGCGCAGTACCGCTTTCCAATTGGTCAATAGTTTCTGTAAGCAGCAATGCCCCTTTTTCCGCCAGTATAGCCTCCAATTGGCCGTGGTCATATTCATCTTTTACCGGTATCTCTAATTGCAAAATAATATCTCCCGTATCTAACCCTTCATCCATAAACATAGTGGTTATGCCGCTGATTTTCTCTCCGTCCATCAAAGCCCGCTGTATGGGAGCAGCTCCGCGGTAGCGAGGTAAGAGGGAGGCGTGTACATTAATACAGCCCCGGACCGGATAGTCCAATATTTCTTTAGGAATAATCTGCCCATAAGATACTACTACAATAAGCTCCGGTTGCCATAGTTTAATTTGTTCTATAGCCTCGAAAGATTTGATTTTAGCCGGTTGGTAGACAGGGATACCATGCTGTTCGGCTATTTCTTTTACCGGGGTGGGGCTTATGCGTTTTCCTCGGTCCCGAGGCCGGTCAGGCTGGCTTACTACGCCGACTACCTGGTGCCGTGATGCTATTAAACTTTGTAATGAGGGGACCGCAAAAATGGAGGTACCCATGTAGACTATATTCAAGCTTTTTTCCTCCTGTTGGCAGGCTCTCTTTGAGTTTCACTGGCCCGATCAGTAAAAACTATTCCATCCAGGTGGTCTATTTCGTGTTGAAACACCCGAGCCAGGAGTTTTTCTGCTTCGTAAACTACCTCCTGCCCTTCCCGGTTCAGCCCTTTAACAGTAACCTTATTGTTACGGGTAACCAGGCCTACTATTCCAGGAACGCTAAGACAGCCTTCGCTTCCAGTTTGTTCACCTTCTCGGGAAATAATTTCCGGATTAATAAGTTCAATATAATTATCCCCGGTATCTATTACTATAATGCGTTTAGAAACCCCAATTTGCGGGGCGGCAAGCCCTACCCCATCAAAGGCATAGAGGGTATCGCGCATATTATCTAGCAGCCTTAAAGTGCCGGTATTAATACTCTTTATCGGTAGCGCTTTACTGCGCAATATTTCATTAGGCATGGTTACTACCTGGTATACTGCCATTTGTTGCCTCCTCACATAATCATTAAAGGATTAAGGTCTATTTCCACCCGAACCTGTTGGTGCCAATCTTTACCTGCAATATAGGTTCCAATGCTATTTAATAATAGCATATTTTCTGATTTAACCATAAGTTGATAACGCAGGCGGTTCTTTATACGATATAAGGGGCAAGGTGCCGGGCCCAGTATTACTAAATCATCTTCCTGGGCATCGGTAATTTCATTAATATATAAGACTATCATATCAGCCACATCACGGGCAAGGGTTTCATTAATGGAAATTACTACTACCCGCAATAAACTGCTAAAGGGCGGATATTTTAGTAACTTGCGCCAGTTTATTTCTTCCTGGTAATAGCCCAGGTAATCCTGCCCGGCGGCCATTTGAATTATACGGTTATCCGGGTTATAAGTCTGGATAATTACCTCCCCACTTACCAAACCACGTCCGGCCCGTCCAGCAGCTTGAACTATTAGTTGAAATCCCCTTTCTCCCGAACGAAAGTCGGGAAGTGACAGCATAGCATCAGCATCAAGTATACCTACCAGAGAAACTCCGGGAAAATCAAGGCCCTTGGCCACCATCTGGGTGCCAATTAATATGTCAATTTCCCCGTTTTTCATGGCCTTGAGAATTTGCCCCTGCTGACCCTTACGGCTGGAGCTATCCAGGTCTAGACGTGCAACCCGCGAACCTGGAAACAATCGGTAAACTTCCTCTTCTACTCTCTGGGTGCCATAACCTGACTGCTGGATATACCTGCTGCCACACTCGGGGCAAATGGTTGGTATAATCGTGTTGAAACCACAGTAATGACAAAGGTAGAGGTTCTGGTCTTTATGATAATTGAGCCCTACTGAGCAATTGGGACAGGAAAGAGTATAGCCACAGCTCCTGCAGATGGTAAATGGAGAAAAGCCACGTCGGTTCAGAAATAATATGCATTGCTCATTTCTGTCCAATGACTGCTGAATTTTTTCTTCCAACAATGTTGATATAATAGCACTTTTGCCCTTTTTCAGGGATTTTCTCATATCTTCAATAGCAACCCGGGGCATAGCGGCATCACCTGCCCGGCTGGAGATATCTAATCTATGGCTGTGCCCAATTTCACTGTTAAAAAAGGTTTCTACCGCAGGGGTGGCACTACCTAATAACATTACCGCGGAATTCATCCGGGCTCTTTCCCGGGCAACTTCGCGGGCATGATAACGTGGTTGTTGTTCCTGTTTATATGTATATTCCTGTTCCTCGTCAATAATAATCAATCCTATATCGGACAAGGGGGCAAAAATAGCGGAGCGGGTACCCATTACCAGGTCAATATTCCCCTCTTTAATCTCTTTGTACTCCTGGTATCTTTCCCCGGGTGACATTTTACTGTGTAAAACTGCCATGGACGGTATACGGGCACTAAATATTTCCAGCAGGTGGCGGGTTAGTGCGATTTCAGGTACCAGAACTATGACTTTTCTACCCCGGGCGATACATTGCAAAGCAGCTCTAATATAAACCTCAGTTTTTCCACTGCCGGTTACCCCATAAAGGAGGAACTCATGTTGTTCCCTGATGCTTAATGACTTATAAATAGCTGCCAGCACCTGTTCTTGTTCCGGATTTAATACCGGAATAACAGCTGTATCGCTTTCAGCCTGACGTACTTTTATAATATATCCTTTATCCAGCAAGGATTTGATACTAGATGCGGGTGCTGCCTTATCCAGCTCTTTACAGGGTAAAGCAGATTGCTCTTGCAGCAGTTGTATAA
>CAZAZH010000121.1:3776-5516 GCA_964489585.1 uncultured Syntrophomonas sp. | reverse complement strand
CAGCCGTTGCAACCTGGTAGGGGTTAGCCTCACTACCGTCACCGCCGGCAAAAATGACATATTCAAATGTGGATACCGGGCTATTTTCCAAGCCTTCTTTTACTGCTATGGCCTTAATGACCATGTTAGATACTACTTCTATCCCAGTGGTATACCGGGTGCTGGCGGTTGTCGGCTCGCTATTATCATTCGTATAGTAAATGGTTGCCCCTTCGGTTACAGTATATAAGGTAATATTTTGCGTTCCGGCGTAAGTTCCAGATACCAGGCTGGCACTTGGAGTGACTACCATAGTAGTATTAATAATCGTCAAAGTGAAGTTCTTGATGCCACTGAACATACCTTTGCTTATGGTAGCAGTTAAGGTAACTATTTGATGACCTTGACCTGACGTCGGCAGGGTAACTTCTCCGGTGGTAGTATTAATCCAATCGACACGGTCTACACTCCAGCTTATAGTTGTGCCGTTTACTCCTGTGGTCGGCAAAGGGTTGCTCAGGTTAGTTGTGACATTATCCGGTGCGCTGTTCCCACCCTTAATACTGTCCCAGGTTAGAGCATTCTTATCAGCATCAACCGCGTCAACATCCGAATTAGAGGGATTATCTTTCAAGAACGGATAGCCTTTGTTCTTGTTCGTCTGTATACTCCAAATATTATCAAAATCCCAACCTTGATAAGTTCCCTGCTGTTTCATTTCCGCTGTGGTTTGGCCTTTACCGCCAGCTGATAAATTCATCCCTGATGTATCTGTGTCCCAATAACTATTAGAGACAGTGCCCTGGTTATTTATCCCTACTAATCCACCGATATCGGTTTTGCCTGTTACAGCACCGGTGGCGTAGGAGTTGGTAATGGAAGAATACTGCTTATTGTAGCCAACCAGGCCGCCAACATCATTAACTTCACTTTTTACATCACCTGTAGCGTAAGAGTTGGTGATTAGACTATCATAACAGCTCCCTGCAAGACCACCCACATAGTACTGGCCCGTCACAGTACTGGTGGCGTAGGATTTGGTGATGGTACCAGAACTATTGTATCCTACTAGTCCACCGACCCATGCTCCACCACTCACAGCACCGGTGGCGTAGGAGTTGGTGATTGTACCTTCATTCCATCCCACCAGGGCGCCGGTATAATGCCTACCAGTAATAGTAGCGTTTTCCAGTTTAGTATTCTGGATTTCGGCATTATCGGTAATACCAAACAAACCTATGTAATCCGTAGTACTCCTATTTATAGTAAGGTTGCTGATGGTATTGCCGTTACCGTCGAATGTGCCGGTAAATGGCGAACTATTACTGCCGATGGGCTCCCAACCCGAACCATTTTTATAACTGCTCAGGTCGATATCTGCTGTCTGTTGGAAATGCTTATCAAGGTAGTATCTCACACTATTAAGTTGCTCGGCTGTTGCAACCTGGTAGGGATTAGCCTCGCTACCATCACCGCCGGCAAAAATAATTACATATTCAAATGTGGATATCGGGCTTTTGTCCAGGCCATCTTTTACCGCATAAGCTGCAATAGTCGTATTTGAACTTATTTCTATCGGAGACGTATACTGAGCGCCACGAGGTGCTTGATTAATCGTAAAATGAATCGTGGCTCCTTCGGTTTTAGTAGATAAGGTAACTTTTTGCGGTCCACCATAAGTTCCTGCTGGTGGGTCAGCGGTTGGAGCAGTTACTTGTTCAGCATAAGCAGCTATGGAAGTAGTTAACAGAAATATCATGA
>CAZAZH010000121.1:0-3676 GCA_964489585.1 uncultured Syntrophomonas sp. | reverse complement strand
TCACCTCCGAAAAATAGGGTATTTGCATACATCAACTCATGATTATTAACAAAGAAACCAAAATGATAGGCATCAGAAACGAAAGTATTGCTCGCGGCTTGGTCCTTTTCTATGGATTGGAATGATATTTTTCATGTTTACTTTTCAGAGCCAAATTTATTGGTCACCCTGCATTTTATATATTCCTATTGAAAAAGTAATCACCCTGGGGGTGATTTCGCCCTAAAAAGTGCACAATCACCCCAGGGTAAAACAATTGTTCTTTCTTTTTATCCCCCACAAGAATGTTTCTTCTATTCGAAGTTGCTATTTTTATAACTGCTATTAATAACTTATTAAATCGGTGGATATAAAGATAGGTTGAATATGCTTATAATCAGTACGAAGAATGTTATTTTGAAATAAAAAAGAAACCAGGCTTTGATACTAAACCAAAAGCCGGCTTCCTTTTTTTACTGGTTCAGTTAGTTTCCCTACCTAACCGTGCCTTTGTTAAAGCTTTTTTTACATCCGCCTATTTATTTGCCGAAACAAAATGTCTTCACCAACGGGGGTATCATAGTTGATAAAATAGAAGTGATAGTCTTTAGCTGGTTTACTTTTCTGGTTACTAAGGGTATTAATATGATAAGCGATATATATAATACTGGAAGTAGACAGAAATAAAGAAAACAGATAGTAAGTATTACCCGTTTGTAGCAATCCGTAAAGGCTTAATTCTAATAGCAGGAGAGAAAATAATAAATAGATAAATAGCCATTGTTTTTTCTTCAAATATGCTTATCCTCCTGATTTTATTCTATCAGGATTATTAACCCTTAAGACTTATTTCATACCTTGGTAACCGGGGAATAATATCTCCGGTGCCATATAATACAGGAAGGAGATGATTAGCGATACTCCAATATTATATAAGCCAACTTACTAATTGGGTAACCAGTATATTTAATATTGAGAATTTAACCCATGCTATCATAGCGCTGCTAATATTCTTAACATTTTTACTTTTACGAAAGGTATTTGCCCGCTACATCTTTACCTGGTTACAAAAACTAACCAGTCGGACGAGCAGTGAGTTAGATGATAAAATGCTATTGGCCGGTGAAAAACCGGTTCGAGTACTGTTTGTTATTCTTGGAATATATCTAGCCCTGCTCTACCTGCCTTTATCTCCGGCACTGGACGTTTTCTTGTCCAAGGTCTTCCGTTCTCTGCTGATAATACTTATAGCCTGGGGTTTTTATGATCTCTGTGGTCGCAATTCACTACTATCGGAAGAATTAAAAGACAGATTACATATGGATAACATGTTAATCCCTTTCTTCTCCAATGTTGCCCGGTTCATAATAATAGCTCTGGCTATAGTAATAGTTGCTCAGGAATGGAATTACGATGTTAATGGTTTTATTGCCGGACTAGGGTTAGGGGGATTAGCTTTTGCTTTGGCAGCCAAGGATGCCCTGGCCAATATATTTGGCGGGATAGTAATTATTATGGAAAAACCATTTATAATAGGAGATTGGATTGCAGTACCCGAAGTAGAAGGGGTAGTAGAGAACATTTCTTTCCGCAGCACCAAAATCAGGGCTTTCTCCCAGGCATTAATAACTATTCCTAATTCCACCCTGGCCAATGCAGCTATTACTAACCATAGCCGCATGGGAAAAAGGCGTATAGACTTTAGCTTAGGTATAGCCCCCGAAACTCACAGAAGTAAGCTAGAAACTTGCGTTCAACGCATTAAACAAATGTTGATAGGCCATCCCGGGATTCACCCCGAAACTATTCTGGTGTATTTTGAATCATTTGGCGATCATAGCCTGAACATATTTATATATTGCTTTACCCGTACTACGATTTGGGCAGAATACCTGGAAGTAAAACAAGATATAAATCTTAAGATCATGGGCATATTGGAAGGGGAAGGGGTATCTATCGCCATTCCCGGTCGAAATATTAAACTGGAAAATATCGGGGTTAAAACAGAATAGACATATAACGAAGACCCTCTGGCCGTTGCGGGCGAACACATGAGTTCGCCCCTACAGATTATTAACTTGACCAACTGTTAAGAGTGAGACGTGAGGGGTGAGGGGCAGAATTTATGAGGTCGGCATTTTTTTCCGGACATTATTAGGATTGCGGGTGGGGAAGTTAGGTATTAGAACGTTTCTTAATGGAGTGAGTAAAAATGTCTGGATTTTATATCGTAAGCGAATATGGCTATATCGTACCGGTACCATATCAGTCCTATGAATTAGCGCGAGCTAGTTGTGATATCGACGAAACAGTTTATCTGGCTGACAGCCTGGAGGACTTGGAAGAAACTCTGGAAGTATTACAACAAGAGTATAGTGATGACGGGTTTTTGGCATAATATAGCTATAATATTTTAGCGAGGAGGATAAAAATGACCGTTCAGAGCGATTTGAAAAAGGCCATAGCTTCTGCCCAGGCAGCAAAAGGTACGTATTTGATGGCAGCGGAATCAACTGAAGATCAGTCGGCTAAAGACAGGTATCAGCAAATGGCTTCCGACATGGATGTACACCTGGAATATCTAAATAGTCGTTTGGATTATTTAAGTTCACAATTTTAAATTCTAACCATATAAAAAACCGCACCATTGATAGGCGCGGTTTTTTATATGGTTTATTATATTAGCACATAGGTTTCATGCTATCTTCAAATATCTTTCTGACCATCTTCTCGTCAGCTTTAATTGGTGCTACACCAAGCAGGCCAGCCAGTCCCGGAGTTTCAAATGCCAGTTTGACCAGTTTATCAATATGAGCTTCAGTATAGCCCAGGTCAGCTAATTTCTCAGTACAACCAACATTGAACAGCCATTGTTCTACTTCTTTGGCACATCTCTCAGCTTCACCTGGTACACCTTTTAGACCAGGCACAATTGTTTCATACATAGAAGCCATGATTTCAGGACATGCAGGATAGGTATATTTGATTACTGCGGGAAGCAGCATAGCCAAACCTAGGCCATGGGATAAATCAGGTTTAACTGCACTTAGCGGATGTTCCAAAGCATGGGTAAAGTGCAATAATCCATTGTCAAAGCAAATGCCTGCTATCATAGAAGCATAAAGCAGGTAGTATCTGGCGGTTAAATCATCAGGATGAGCTACTGCCTGGGGCAGGTAACGGCCTACCAGTCTTACGGTTTCAACTGCGGTAAGTACTGTGTAAGGGCTGGTTACTATAGAGGTAGCCGCTTCATTAACGTGGTTTACAGCATCAATAGCTGTATAAATGGTTTGTTTAGTAGGCAGTTTGGTCATTATGGCCGGGTCATCAATAGCAAATAGGGGATATAAACATTCGAGAGCCAGAGCCGGTTTGTACTCCATTTCAGGAATGCTGGCTACTGCAAATCTGTCAACTTCGGTACCAGTTCCATGGGTAGTATTGATAGCAATAATGGGAACTGCTTTTTCCGCATTAAACTTAAAAGTATAAAGGTCACGAGCATTATATTTCTGGTTATCAGGATGAAGCAGGACAGCACAGCTCTTACCAGTGTCTATCGGGCTTCCTCCGCCAATGCCGATAACTGCTTTAGCACCCAGATCTTTACCCAACTTAGTTGCTTCATCTATACCATCTACGGTGGGGTTGGGAACTACCTTGGTATACAGGGCATAGGAGATACCATTCTTTT
>CAZAZH010000120.1:4661-5618 GCA_964489585.1 uncultured Syntrophomonas sp. | reverse complement strand
TATTATAGGAGTAAAATAGGAAAGCGTAACCGTTAATTGCCGGTATATTCGAGCTGATGAAAAATCGAAAGGAAGAGGTAATTGATATATATGAGCTTTATCCTTTACTAAACTACCATATCCAATCAGAGTAATTCTATTTTTGGCACACTCTCTCACCCTGGAAATGTCAGGACTACCATTCCCCATCCAACGAAATATCCTATTTGCATCTCCTCCTGTTAGGTTTAATGCTTTTACTATTAAATGAGCATTCTCTCCCCATGATGCGCCATGAACAAGCATTGCTTTAATAAGAAGAGCTGCATAAAGATCAGGCACTGATTCACGATTCTGATTAGTAAATATGTCTTCTAAAACGTCAAAACATCTTGCGCCTTCATGACTAACCTGGGCTGCAGCATCACTGGTACCAAATGTATAAGCTTTATAAGACCTGTCACCGGTGGTTCCAGGAACAGCCACCAGGCATCCCGGTCCACGAGCCGTTGGGGTTCCGGCTCCCACCCAATTCATCTGTCGCCTTATAAATGAATCGGTTAGGAACTTTCTTCCTCCACTATAGAATATATCAGGTTTTATTGAACGATTATGGCCCAAACCTATGGCCGAAATAGGACTTGGCAGAGGGTTATGATAGGGTAACACGAATCTATCATTTTCTTCAGCTACTCCCCCATCCTCAAATAATGCTCCTATCGATAAACTGTTAATACTTTCCGCGGGAGATAACAAGCGCATATTCCTTGAATTCCGTTCTATTAGCTGCATAATGAGTTGTTCTCGCTCATCATAGGAAAGCTGTCTAAAACCATTAAAATCAATACCACAATCGAGGCCATCTACATTATGGTTACCGGCACTTATTATAAAAAGCACTTTGTACTTGTAGCTTAGCCAATCAAGCAACCGTGCCATAGGACTCATCATATTGACAAACTGCCTGGTAGGGTCTCC
>CAZAZH010000120.1:0-4651 GCA_964489585.1 uncultured Syntrophomonas sp. | reverse complement strand
GGTGGTAAATCCACTTCTCCTTCAAAAATCCTTTTTACTGCTCTGTGTATTAAATCGACCAGGATAACTTCCTTAGGAACCATTTCATAGTTTTTATGTAAACCTTCTACTGGCCTATAAATAGGCCGAATGTAAACTTTTCTTCCACCAGGAACTTGATTGATACTATAATCACCATAAATAACCAGTGATGCCATAGCTGTACCGTGGTTACGGTCTTTAACCAAATACTCTGTTTCCCAATTATCCGGGTCATCAATTATAAGTCTGCCGGAAAGTAGAGTATGATTTGCCATTGGATATCCGTCAAGAATGGCTATAATAGGCCCATCTCCAGGTATTGGGTTCCCTTCTACTTGCTCGTCCAGTTCATATATTTCATCTATCGATGGAAAAGCAATCTGTCCTACCGGACGGAAGAACATTATTTCTTCAACCTTAACAAGTGCAACATCCTCATAATTATCAACTAACGTTTGGATTTGATTTCGTTGCAAAGATGCTAGAATACAGTGATAGGCAATATCTTCAATCACACACTCTGATAATACGTGCCCATTAAGTTCAGCAATAGCGGAGCGTACTCTAAGAGAAGCTTTATTCCGTTGAGCATGGGTTTTACGATAAAAAAGCTCAATTTCAAAGATAACCTCTGCTGTTCCCTCATCAGTAAGATTCTCCTGCCAGTATTCCATCACACCAGTTTCTTCAATGCGATCCTTGGCACTCCAATACCTAATATCACGCAGTTGCAAGAATACATCTCGCAGTGGGGTCATTCCTCTGGGAAATACCATATCATTATTACGTTCATATTGTCGCCAAAGAGAAAGTAATTCTTCAATGGCTCTCCTGTTGGTCATAATGCAGTAGATTTTACCGGATAAGTCTCCATCCTTGCGTTGACCACTTTTGTCAAGTGGAAAGAAGTCCTCATCGCTGACCATATGCTCAAGCGGTATTTCAAATATCCAGTCAAATCCTTCTATTTTGTTAATCGCGTTATAAAATCTGTCAACACTACCAATGACTTCAAAGACAAGAGCATATTCAGGATTGATACCCGCGGGCGACTGTTGTATTTTAATATTTTCCAAATCAAACGCTCTCATTAATTGAGCAAACTTGGGCTCCAACCGCTGCATTTGACGCCCAATAGTTGGTTTAGAAAACTTAGGAGAACCACCCTGACGACTTTCCTTATCCGCATCGGCAGGTCTGGGAAATAAAATCAAAGGTCGATCCGGCATTTATCCTTCTCCTCCCCTTTAGTAGTGTAATTAATCTTTTTTTGAGCACCGTATATTTTCAGGGCTTTTGCAGTCAAACCCTTTACATCCGCATCAGGTAGATGCAATATATACTGCCGGTAAATAGAAACGGCCAGTTCCTCAGCCTCTGCATAGCTGCTTCCATACATTTTTTTTGCCAATGTACTCGGTTCCAGTCCAAACTTAAAACCGGTACGTTGTTCATATTGGGCAAACCACTTTTCAAGATTAGCACGAGTAGGCCGGGGCATTTCCAACCGTAGTTGAAAACGCCTCCACGCCGCCTTATCAAGCAACTGTTCATGGTTGGTTGCCCCTATTACAACAACATAACTGGGCAATGCATCAATCTGCAATAAAAGAGAACTTACAACCCGCTTGATTTCCCCTGTCTCGTGTACATCCCCACGTTCCTTGCCTAAAGTTTCAAATTCATCAAAGAAAAGCACACACTGGCGGGTACGTACATATTCCATCAGTTTAGACAAACGTCCAGCCGTTTCCCCCAGGTAGGCACCCACAATGCTTTCATAACGAACCGTAAGCAGTGGAAGCATTAAAGCCTCGGCAATAGCTTCGGCCAATGAGGTTTTACCATTTCCCGGCGGTCCAATTAAGAGCACTTTATTGCGGGGTTCTAAGCCATAAGAACGTAATAAATCTGCCCGGGTTTGTTCTTCAATTAATTCTTTACAGGCTGACATTACTACATCAGGAAGGATAAGATGCTCAAGTCCTTTTTGCGGATTCGTTTCAATAAAAAATGATTGGTATCCATTTCCATTTTTAACAAGTGGATATGGATTTTGTTCTTTTCTCATGCTGCGGTCTGAGTCTTTAAGCAAATCTTCAATTTTGCCGGCCAAAATCATATGTTGTTTGGCACGCTCTTCTGCACAGATAGCTTCAGCCGCACGCTTAAGATTTGTACTATCACCGGCCAACCCATATTTAATTACATCATAAAGCAAGTCTGCACGTGCCACGTAGTTTCCCCTTTCAGCATGGAATAATGTGTTTTTCCATTAATTCTGTTTCAATAACCAAAAGAACTTCAACAAAGAGCATATCTGATTCAATTAATCCATCGTTTTTCATACCATTATTTCCCTTATAACTAATCCTCGTAGGATTTAATCGAGCAAAAATTTATCGTACTTTACCCAACCCTTTAATTGTAAAGCTTCTTTATGTTTCTCATAAACTTCCTCTTTCATAGTTACACAAAGAAGTTTTCGGGGACGGGTCATAGCTACGTAAGCTATTTTCAAGTGCTCTTGAATCTGGATTCCGGGTTTCTTCTTAGATTTTCCAATAAAATAATCGACTATATTCTCAACAGTATATCTGTTAACGAAAGTTTCCATATATAATGTAGCACAGTGAGTCTGGCCTTTTACTCCATGTACAGTATCAATCTCTATTGATATTCCGTCAAATTCAAAAATATTATTGAAAGTATTTGCTCTAGATGTAATTGATGGAGTAGTAAGTGTGTCGTTAATAAAATTAAGAACATCCGCATTGGGCACACAGCCGAATCTTTTTAAAATAATTAGTAGAAGTCGTTTAAAATGAGTTAACACTTTTTTATCTCTTTCAATGAATAAGATACATCTTGCTAGAATTCTATGTATACCATAAAACAGCCGCTCGTCAGTTTCCTTTAGATTTTTTAATAAAGTGCTTTTCGAATAATACTTGCCTTCAGCGTTTTTGACATCGGCCAATCTTAAGGTTTTTAATATTGCATTAATAAAGCGAGTATAGTAAGCTTTGCATCCTTGCTTTTCTAATACTTCTGCATCCAATTTGCTTAAGTACATACTCAGGCATGAAAAATCTCCGCTGATTTTTGCTTTGCTATTGGCTTTGTCAAATAAAGGATAATAATGTGTAATTAAATCTTTTGCTGTTGGTAATTGGCAATATATTACATGGTATCCACGCGGTTTCTTGATGGTTATCGTCATCATAAATAGCCTGTTCTGGGTCCCCCAAGCGCTGTGCTCTTTTAGTAGTTATTCGTAAACTGCCCTGCTTTTTAGTACAGTTTAAACATATTCCGCAAAGGGGTTTTGTCTATGCATCTTCTATCCCATAAAGGTGGTAGACCATTTTATCCAGGCGGGCTTGTACCTGCTCCAGTTCCTGCAGGGCCTGGGGTTCGGGCAGTTTCCCGGAAAATTGGCATATTTTTATATCGTAAGCCTGGTTAAACAGACGCTTAAAATCCTGGCGCTGTTGTTTACTGGGGATTATTATAGGGAGTTGACGGGCATCGTTAATTTGAAGGGTCTGAGTATTATTAATAAAATCAAAGCTGTAATTGCTGATAAAGGTACTATTAAGAATACATACCAAAAACCAGTCCGGGGTTTGTTCGCATAAGGAAAAAAGGCTCATGCTTTTAACATCGTAGACCCCTTTGCCTTTTAATCGTGATTTTATCAAAACCGTATGGATATCACTCCAGCAGAAACCTTCTTTAAAGTAAAACTGCGGATTACGAATTGTAGGCATTCCACGGCCCTTTTTACCGGAATTGGACTTTAGCCAGGATACACTGGGTTCAGACCAGTCAATATAGAATGGGGTTTCTAAATACCAGCGGTTTCCGTCTTTATCCCCTTTGTCGTAAGCCACATAATGAGGTTTGTTAATAGGAATACCTGAAACCTTTTCGTACTCGGTCAATTGATTAATCACCGCAACTTCTTCCTGAGCAATAACACGATAAAGGTACCCCTGTCCAAAAATATCTCTATCATACTTTCCTTTTAGTTTCTCAAATAATTCCCTGATGTTTTTTTCATCCATCGATTCCAAGTATTCTTTTGCTTGTGCTAATGTAGTTATGTCCTTAAATTCTTTAATCCTATATTTTGAGATAACCTCCAGTAGTTTGACTGGCCTGGTTTGCCTTACTCTCCGTGCGAGCTTGGTTCCTTCTAAAACACCAATAAACCGGCCGTTATTGCTTGTATCCATGCCCTTTCCACCTTCAGTGATTAAGCCTAACAAAGTCAAATCGCCTGGTTTTAAGGATATTCTATATTGTTCGAGCTCTTGGAAGTGTTCAGCAATTTTCTTACTACTAGAAATCTTATCCCACCATTGCTCCAGCAGTGTACTCAGATCCTGGTTATATTTGTTATACACCTGGAGGTTAAGCGCGGTAGGAGGAAAAAATACCTGGTTTAAAGCATGACGGTAGGTATTAACATTGATTGTATAAGTTTTTGGCATCTCAAAATCATCCACCGCATCTTTGAAAGCCAGTTCATAATCCTGTTCCCGCATGTTTTCCTTAACTACAATGATAATAGCCGGTTCTACCATAGCATTTTGGAAGACATTCTCGGTTTTAATGATTTCCA
>CAZAZH010000119.1:0-5776 GCA_964489585.1 uncultured Syntrophomonas sp. | reverse complement strand
TTTTGATGAAAAAGAAGTACTGGCTAAAGCCAGAGAAACTGCTCAGAGGTTGGTGTGACAGGGGGACGGGGTTGTTGACAACATTTCTAACTAATGACCTGTACTTATTCAACTTCGAATACCTGGGCTAAATCAATTTCAAGATTGGGGAAGAGATCACTGGTTAATATATCTCTTGCGAAATAAGTAGTGGTCTTTTCATAGCGCTTATCCTGGTTTAAGTAGTAAATATCGATAGCTTTTTCCCAGGGGAAGATAATCCAGTATTCTTGGACCCCATTTTTCTCATAAAGGTTGAACTTCTCGGACAGATCCTTTTTTGCGGTTGAGTGAGAAAGGATTTCAACCACCATGTCTGGAACCCCTTTACAACCTTTTTTATCCAGTTTAGAGGAATCGCAAACTACCGTAATATCCGGTTGCACAACAGTTGATATCTCCTCATCCTTTTCATCACCGCGGGGTAGGCGTACATCAAAGGGGGCAGGGAAGACCTGGCAATTTCTATCTTTAAAATAGTTTGCCAGGGGAAGTAATAATGCTACCAGTATTTGCTGGTGTTCGGTTCCCGGTGCTGGACTCATATTATAAGGAGCACCTTCGATTATTTCCCATCTTTCATCATCCGGCCACTCTAAATAATCAGCATAGGTGTACGATTCCTTTTGCCTTTTAAAAGGAGTATTCACAACAAAATTCCCCCTTTAGTTTTGCGGTTATGCAATCGGTTTCCAATATCAATTCAATTATATCACGCTTGGCAATTACCATCAATTTACAACGGATGCTCTTTCAGAAGAGTTAATTTAATAGATTAAGATTTCGAGCCCTTCTTTGCTTACATGCCGACTCTGCCTGCTATTTCGTATTAAAAGGCTTTAAATGTTTTTAAGCGCGATGGCTCAAATTGTTTCACGTGAAACAATTTCTATTTGCAGCACGCTTATAGTGTATTGAAACCGGTTTAATATAAAATAGGTAAAGAAATGTCATTTCCGCTTTGAGTAGCAGGAAAAAATATGCAGGGAGACGTATATATAAATAAGATGCGCCTTCAAATTACGAGGGATAGCATATAAGGAGGGGAAGAATTGGCCAAAGCTGAGAGAACGCCCACCATTGCCTCATCTATCAGAGACAATCGGGGACGGGGTACAGTCGGGGCTTTTCTAGAACAAAACATTAAGTCTGATGCGGACCTTTACTTCGTATCAGCCTACTTTACTATATATGCCTTTGAGAAATTGCAAAGTAAATTAGAGTCCATAAACAACCTGAACTTCTTATTCGGCGAACCGACATTCATTAAATCCATAGATCCGGATAAAACCAATAAAAGAGACTTTAAAATTGAAGACGAACAACTCGTTATTCCCTTGCAGAGCAGATTACAGCAAAAACTGGTGGCTAAAGAATGTGCCGCCTGGCTTGAGCAAAAAGCAAACATCAAATCAATGGTTAAACCTAATTTCTTACATGGTAAAATGTATCACATCAAAAACGCCAACGAAACCCAGAAGGCCATTTTCGGTAGCTCTAACTTTACCGTAAGCGGGCTGGGTTTGGGCAACAACCCCAACATTGAACTGAACATGGAAATAGACAGCGAACGTGACAGAATCGATATATTGAACTGGTTTAATGAAATTTGGAATGATAAAACCGGCCTGGTAGAGGATGTTAAAGATGAAGTCTTAAAATACCTTAACCAACTTTATCAGGAAAACTCCCCCAGCTTCATTTACTACAAAACCCTTTACCACTTATTTGGCGATTATCTGGATGAACAGAAGGGGACAGGCTTACTGGATGAGCGTATTGGGTTTTTCGATACCCAGGTATGGAACATGCTCTATGACTTTCAAAAGGATGGAGTCAAAGGAGCCATAAACAAGATATTAAAACATAACGGATGCATAATAGCGGACAGTGTAGGTCTGGGGAAAACCTTTGAAGCCCTGGCGGTCATAAAATATTTTGAATTATTAAACCACCGGGTACTGGTCCTATGCCCGAAGAAGTTAAAAGAAAACTGGGATGTATATCTGCGCAATGACCGAATGAACATATTAGTAGATGATCATTTTGCCTACGATGTACTCTGCCATACTGATTTAACCAGGGATTCGGGAGAGTCAGGCAATATTAATCTGGCGACTATTAACTGGGGTAACTACGGACTGGTAGTTATCGATGAATCTCATAATTTTAAAAACGATGCCGAAGGCAAGCGCGATGACGATGGCCAATTCAAATACAGCCGCTATGGCCGCTTAATGAACAAGATAATTAAAGAAGGAGTGCCTACCCGGGTATTACTTCTTTCCGCTACCCCGGTAAATAACAATCTAAAAGACCTAAGAAACCAGATATTCCTGATAACCAAAGGGGAGAATACCGGATTAAAGGAAACGGCAGGAATTAAAGACATTACTTTAACCATGAAAAATGCTCAGACTCAGTTTAACATTTGGGCTAACCGCAAGAAGAATACTACCCGCGATACGCGCACCCTTTTGGAACGGTTGGATTCATCCTTTTTTAAACTTCTGGATGAACTGACTATCGCCCGTTCCCGCAAGCATATAACTGACTTTTACAATATAAATGAAATAGGCAAATTCCCGGAACGCAATAAAGTCATTTCCCTTTCCCCTGGTATTGACTTGAAAAAAGAATTTCCATCTTATGATCAATTAAACAAGGAGATTTCCGCCTACAAACTTAGCCTCTTCAAACCATCGGCTCACATCAAAGAAGAGTTCCAAGAATATTACCGGCAATTAGAGTCAGCCTCTGGTTTCAATTTTCGTCAGGCCCAGCGTGAAGATTATTTGATTGGCATGATGAAGGTCAACTTCTTAAAACGTCTGGAAAGCTCGGTTGATTCATTTAGAATTTCCCTGGAAAGAACAATTACTAAAATTAAAGATCTGGAAGATAGAATTGAGGCATATCAGAAACATGCTCAGGGTGATGAAACCCTGGAAGAGAGCCTGACTGATTTACCGGAAGAAGAACAAGATGAGGAAATGGCAGAAGCTGCGGAAAAATGGAAAGTTGGTAAAAAACTAAAATATGATCTGAAACATCTGAATTTGAACACATGGGTAAAAGAACTGCAACATGATAGAGTGCAACTAGAGTATTTACACAAAGTATCGCGTGAAATCGGTATTGACCGCGATGAAAAACTGGCCCTATTAAAAAAGACTATTCAGAACAAAATAGCCGACCCCATTAACACCTGGGTAGAACCTGATAATACAGAGATTCCTAATAAAAAAATCATTATTTTTACTGCTTTTGCCGATACTGCTCATTACCTGTATAAAACTCTTGTAGATTGGGTGCGCCAGGAACTTGATTTGCATATTGCTGTAGTTACGGGAGGCAATAGCAGTAATCAGACCACTTTTATGCCCAAAGGCTATAAAGGGCTAAGCGGTTTTAACGAGATATTGATTAATTTCTCCCCGATTGCTAAGGGCCGCGACAAGATGCCCGATATGCCCCAGAATGGGGAAATTGATATTCTTATTGCTACCGACTGTATTTCCGAAGGCCAGAACCTGCAAGATGCGGATTGCCTGATAAATTATGATATCCACTGGAACCCGGTACGCATCATTCAGCGGTTTGGCCGAATAGACCGAATCGGTAGCCGCAATAAAAATATTCAGTTAATAAACTTCTGGCCTACAGATGATTTGAACAAATACATTAATCTAAAAGACCGGGTAGAAGCCCGCATGGCCCTGGTAGACATTACCGCTACCGGGGATGATAACCTGCTTGACCCTGGTCAGATAGAAGAATTAATCGAAGCTGATTTGAGCTTTCGGGATAAACAACTGCTTGAGCTTAAAGATACGGTATTGGATCTGGAAGATATGGAGGAAAACATATCCTTAAGTCAATTTACCCTGGATGACTTTCGGGTGGAACTGCTTAATTTTATTAAAGAAAATGAACGTTTACTGCGGGAAGCGCCTTTGGGACTATACGCTAATGTCCCTTCACCCGCGGGTGAGTATGCCCAGTTGGCTGATTATTCTCGCCTGGATAATAAGAGCGCCGCTATCATGAAACCCGGAGTAATCTTCTGTCTTAAACAGAATAGTGATAAGCAGGAAAATGAAGTGGTAAACCCCCTGCAGCCATACTTCTTAATCTATATGCAAAATGATGGCAAGCTGCGTTTCAACTATACCCATGCCAAGCAAATCCTGGAGGTTTACCGGCTTCTATGTTCAGGCAGAAACCATCCTCATGATGTACTCTGTACTCTCTTTGACGATGAAACCGCAGGAGGTACTAATATGGAAAAATATAATGAACTCCTGCAGCTATCCATAGCTGAACTGATGAAGATGTTTAAGAAGCGTAATTTAAGGCAACTGCAATCCGGGCGCGGCGGCATTCTCGTTTCACCAGAATCCCGGCCCGATTCTGCTGAAGCCTTTGAACTGGTTACCTGGTTGATTATTCATTAAATATATCCAAGAACGGGGTGGGTTACATGACAACGCGGGAAACAATCACCGCTGCCTTACTGCAATTTGCTGAGGCTGACCTTTATGATGCGGGTATAAACCTTTTTGATGTACTGGGGTATAATACCAGCCGGACGGACAGGCTTGATGAGAATACCTTCCAGGGGTTTGCCAATATGTTTGTTCAGGATAGGACTGAATTTAGGGACGACAAAGCTCTGACTGAAGAATGGGCTCAGGTAGAGTTTTTATTTCAATTAACCGAGTCAGAGATGACTTCCGAAGTTGATTTATTTGACACCAAAGAGTTTAACGGTACTATTATGGAAAGCTATGCTTTTTTTGCTGTTGAACTTAAAGGTGAAACTTATACCCGCAGTCAGCTAGCCCAGATAACCCGGGAATTTAATAAGCTTTTCAACATGCCGGCGATGTTAGTGTATAAACATGGACCAACCATTACCCTGGCGGTAATTAACCGTCGCCTGCATAAACGGGATAACACCAAAGATGTATTAGAAAAGGTAACCCTCATTAAAGACATACGACTTGATAGTCCCCACCGGGCACATCTGGAAATATTATTTGATTTGTCCTTTAGGGAGTTGCTGAGAAAATATAGTTTTACTAGTTTTATAACCCTTCACGATGCCTGGACAAACTGCCTCGATACCAAGGAACTGAATAAGCGTTTTTATCAAGAGTTGGCCAACTGGTACTTCTGGGCTATGGATAAAGTAAGTTTCCCCGATGATGTCGAGAAGAACGAGGATATTCGCAATGCTACTAATCTTATAAGACTTATCACCAGAATAATTTTTGTCTGGTTCATAAAAGAAAAAAGTTTAGTGCCAGATTTGCTTTTTAATCAAAATGGCCTGGCAAGCATCCTTAAAGACTTCAATAAAAACGATAAATCATACAACTACTACCAGGCTATATTGCAAAACCTGTTCTTTGGCACGCTTAATCAAAAAATGGACGAAAGGGTTTTCGCCAAAGATGGCGGTCGTCCAGTCAATAGAAACGAATATGGAGTTAAAAACCTGTTTCGCTATGCCAACAAGTTTACCATTAGCGAAAAAGAAGTACTGGCTCTGTTCGCGGATATCCCATTTTTAAATGGCGGTTTGTTTGACTGCCTGGATAAAGAAGATGAAAAAGGTACGGTCGTATATGTAGACGGCTTTTCCCGTGAACCTAAGAAGCAGGCAATAGTACCTGATTGAGACTTTTGCAAATTAATTAGCTTAGAAATAATGGCATTTTCAGAGAGTGAA
>CAZAZH010000118.1:0-5906 GCA_964489585.1 uncultured Syntrophomonas sp. | reverse complement strand
GAAGATATATCTTTTACCAGGTCAACGAAATCTTCATAAAAATCCTCATTGTCGGCAGAGTCTCCCACAATCCCAATATCTCTTAAAGTACCCATGGCTTTATATATATCACCTTTATTAAGACTGAGCAATAATTCTCCCAAATAAATCAGCCGTCGTTCAGTTAAAGTCCCAATTTGGCCAAAATCAATAAAGGCAATAGTATTTTCATCTACCACCAGGATATTGCCCGGGTGGGGGTCCGCTTGAAAGAAGCCATGTAATATAATCTGGGACAGAAAGGTCTCCGTTCCCAATCTTGATATTTTGCGCCGATCCCAGCCCCGGCGGTTGATTTCATCAATATCGCTTAACTTGACTCCGGCTATATATTCCTGGGTTAAAACCCGGGGAGTAGTATGCTGCCAGTATACCCGCGGGATTACTACTCTATCATCATGTCGGAAATTATTATATACTCTCTCGGTGTTGCGGGCTTCTCGGGCATAATCCAGCTCCCGTAAAAGCATGCGACTATATTCTTCTACCATATCGACAATGCCGATACGTCTTGCTTCAGGTGATCTTCGTTCTGATATTTGAGCCAGCCCTTTTATTATTTCCAGGTCGCTTTCAACCTTTCTTTCAATATCCGGGCGCTGTATCTTTACAATTACATCTTCGCCGCTCTTCAGGCGGGCCCGGTGAACTTGTCCGATAGATGCTGCCGCCAGGGGTTCACGGTCAAATTCTTCAAAAACCTGTTCCGGATGTCCTATTTCGTTTACCAGTTGTTTTAAAACCTGTTCATAGGGCAGTGGCTCTACTTTATCCTGTAGTGTTTCCAGGGCTTCTATATATGGTGGTGGTAACATATCGGGACGGGTGCTGAGCATCTGGCCCAGTTTAATAAATGTAGGGCCCAGTTCTACCATAGCCTGGCGCAGGTTGTCCGCCAACAGGTAGTCGGCTGCTTCGTAATTTCCGTTCATAATCTGCCGGGTAGATAACTGCACTGTCCCCGCCAATCCAAAGCGCTGCAACAGGTAACCAAGACCGTGTTTCATAAATGTACCCACTATTGTCTGGCGCCGTCTTATGTACCGTATGCTCCACCAGGAACTCATCTCTCCACCCCCGCCAATAAATTACCTTTAAATATTCTATATAACCGGCGTAAATCCTGTCTCAATAACCTTTAATAAAGCAAATGGGGTTGAGGATTGTAGGGGTAGGCCCAGGTGTCTGGCCAGCCGAGCGTAGACCCGTGTATTAAACTTTTAGGGTAAATAATAGCTTACAGGACGAACACATGGGTTCGCCCCTACAGATTATGTACTTCTGTTCAGGAAGAGCATATTAAGACATTTTCATTCGTGGTTGCTGTATGTCCTTTATGGAATGGCCTCCGGCCATGGGAGGCCAATTACTAGATTATATGACCCCATAAATAAAATACCCACCCAGGCCAATTAGAAAGAGGCCGCAGAGCATAATAATAGTCTGGTACACCTGCTGCTTTAAAAAACGGCGTCCTCCGGCTATAGCCGCGGCAATCAGGGAATACCACAGCAGGTCAGCCATTATATGACCACTAAAAAATGAGGTAATCCCTACTGCCCCGCTTTTTAAAGCCATAGTCAAATAGGTAAGGCCAATGGTAGCCCACCACACCGACCAGAAGGGGTTGGATACGCTAACCAGGATACCGGCCATAACCGGGTGCATATTAATACCTTTGCCAGCATCATTTTCGCTATTTTCCAACGTCACCCTACCCTGCAGCACATCCTTTATCATATTAAATCCCATAAAGAGCAAGAAGGCTCCTCCAATTACAGAAATAACCGTAGTAACCACAGGTTTTTGCAAATATAAAGATAGTCCCGCCAGCAAGGCTATGATTAAAGCCAACTCCAATATGGCATGTCCCAGTACGATAAGCGGGCCGGCCTTAAAACCGCGTTGGGCACTCTCGGCAATAGTTACGGTTAAAAGGGGTCCGGGCATCATGGCTCCGGAAAGGCCTACCAAAAAGGCAGTTATAAATAATGCTGTTATATCCATTTTTACCCACCACCAACAACTTAATAATAACCTAAAAGGATACCCCATTTACATAATAAAATGTTTTTTGGGTATTATTTTACACATTACGGAATACTAATAGGGATTTTTAAATGTTGCAGCAATGGAGTGGTGAAAGGTGTTTTTTAATAAAAGGACTAAATTTATTTTTTTACTATTAGGTTTTGTTACCCTTACTATACTATTATCAACCAGCTTTAAGCATGATAATAAACGAGAAATCACCGTAGAATATTTCGGCGAAACGGCCCGGACTATAGGTGAGCAAAATAAAGAAGAAGTCTCGCTAAAACTAGTGCAAGAAAGGATGTACTCAGGACCGATTACCCGGGTTCCCTGGGAGAAAGACCCTGAATTTTTGAAAGCTCAAAAAGAACATAATACACCCATTATGATGGCCGCCTATCGTACCGTACTCCCCAACCCACTTCCCGGTGAGGAATCTAATGTCCATTTGGGAGCAAAGTATCTGCGTGGCAAAGTTCTTAAGCCGGGAGAGGTTTTTTCCCAAAACCTTACCATAGGCCCCTATTCCCAGTGGCGCGGTTTTAAGGAAGGTCCGGTTTACCTGGGAACTCAAATGTCCCGTACAACCGGTGGCGGGGTGTGTAAAATAGCCTCGACTTTATATAATGTAGCCGTACTCTGTAATCTTCCCGTAATAGAACGACATGCCCATAGTATGCCGGTACCTTATGTACCCTATGGCCAGGATGCTACTGTTAACTACGGAGCCAAGGATATGAAATTCACCAATAACTTATCCGACCCCATCCTTATCTGGTCACAAGGAGTAGACAACAACCTTTATATAGCCTTCTATAGTAATAGTAAACCTCCACAAGTAAAATGGCATCATAAAGTCTTGAAAATACAAAAGGCTCACAAAATATATAAAAATAATTGGTCTTTGCCGGAAGGCGAAGATAAGGTGGTTTACCCCGGAATGGATGGCGCTCTAATTAAGTCCTGGGTAACCATTGAGGATAAAAATGGAAAATCCGAGGTCAAACAAATGGGTAGCTGCTGGTATTCCCCCATGCCTCATATAGTTGAAAAGGGATGCAAATCCCCTTCGCTTTCCAAGCAACCCTAAAGGCCCAGAAAGCAAATCATGGCTTACCCGCCAGGTATACCGGTAATTTGTATCGGTGAACGGATAAGCCATGATTTTAATTTTTGCAGCTCTTAACTTTCTTCCAACTCCCCTACCGGGACCTCAAAGCTGTCCTCGGCATCCAGGTACCTCACCTGGGCCAGACTGCCATCGATATCCTCAATCCATATCGGACGACTTTGATATAAAACCTCGATTACGCCCAGAGAATTTACAATTTCCCGCGCTCTTTTATTATCCATTCTATCCACACCTTTCTTCATTATTAATATAGTTTTTCCCTAAAAGGATACTTTATTAACAACTTGGGGACTTGTCCCCCATTTAATCATTTACTTGTTTAATTGAGTGAAGTAAAATGTAGATATTAAGTATATTTTGAGGGAGGCTGTCAGATTGAAAAGAAATCTCATACTTATTCTCTTATTATGTTTCTCGTTGACGATGGTACTGAGCGGCTGCAGTTCAGCCAATAATGATGCGGAAAAAACTCCGGCGCCGGCTCAGACTGATACTTCCTGGCAGGATATCCAGGACAAAGGATATTTTGTAATGGGATTAGACGATGCGTTTCCCCCCATGGGTTTCCGGGATGAGAAAAATGAAATCGTAGGATTTGATATTGACCTGGCCAAAGAAGTGGCCAAACGGCTGGGTGTAGATGTAAAGTTCCAGACTATTGTCTGGGAATCTAAGCTGGAAGAAATAAACAGCGGTAATATAGATGTTATCTGGAACGGTTTCTCCGTTACTCCAGAGCGACAAAAAGAATATCTCTTTACCAAACCTTATATTAAAAACCGGCAGGTTATTGTAGTTACCGCTGATTCTCCGATTAAGACCAAAGCTGACCTGGAAGGCAAAAAGATTGGTATTCAGGCAGGAAGCAGCGCTCAAGATGCGGTAATGGCAGATAAGGCTACCTATGAAGTAATCAAGGACAACCTGCTAGAATTTGATGATAACGTAATGGCCATGAAAGACCTCAAAGGCGGCGGCCTGGATGCGGTGGTAGTCGATATAATAGTTGGTAAATACTATGTAAGTAAACATCCCGGGGAATATAAGTTCCTGGAAGAAGACTTTGGGGCTGAAGATTTCGCAGTAGGCTTAAGAATAACTGATAAAGCATTCCTGGCTGAAATGAACAAGGCCCTGGACGATATGAAGGCTGATGGCACTGCCAGTGAAATTTCTAATAAATGGTTTAACGAAGACATTATTAACAAATAGCCATTGGGCTTGATTACTGATAATATTATCATGACAGGCTTGCAGTTTTACTGTTAGCCTGTTATGTTTTTCAATGCTTAAGGTAAAGGGGTATACCATGGACTATATTCTTATGTTGCTGCCATCCATGCTCAAAGGATTGACGGTAACCCTGAAATTGTTTTTTCTAACTCTGATGCTGGCCCTTCCCCTGGGGATACTTATGGGTATGGCCCGCATTTCCAAGTTTAAGCCCCTGAAGTGGTTTATGGAGTTTTATGTATGGCTGTTTCGTGGGACTCCATTATTATTACAGCTCCTATTCATGTATTTTGGACTTATGACCCTCGGCATACTTTTGGAACGGGAAGTTGCCGCTTACCTGGCTTTTGTTTTAAACTATTCCGCTTACCTGGCTGAAATTTTCCGGGCCGGTATCCAGTCAATCGATCGGGGTCAGTATGAAGCTGCCGATGTACTGGGATTAAACCGTTTTCAGACTATGAAGAATATTGTGATGCCCCAGGTATTTAAACGGGTTTTGCCTCCAATTGGCAACGAGGTAATTAACCTGGTGAAGGATACCGCCCTCATTTATGTGCTGGCCATCAGCGAATTATCCAGGGTGGCCAGGACTCATGTTATGCGTGATGATACTTTTGTTCCCTTTATTATAGCCGCTATTTTCTACCTTATTATGACCGGCACGGTTCAGCAATTCTTCAAATGGTTGGAATCCCGGTTTGACTATTACCGTTAGGAGCGAAACTTATGTATATATTGCAAGCGCTGGATATTCATAAAAAGTTTGATTCTCTTAAGGTTCTAAAAGGCGTCTCCCTGCAGGTGGAAAAAGGCCAGGTAATTGCTATTATCGGTCCTTCCGGCTCGGGTAAGAGTACATTTTTACGCTGCCTTAATCACCTGGAAACCATAGACCAGGGAGAAATTGCCATCGAAGGGGAATTTATGGCTCGCAACGGCCCAGACGGCTACGCCGTATATAGTCCAGAAAAGGAAATTGATCAAATCCGGCGCAAAATGGGTATGGTTTTTCAGAATTTTAACCTTTTCCCCCACAAGTCAGTACTGGAAAATCTTATGCTGGCGCCCATGCTGGTCAAGCAGGCAGACAAGGCCGCGGCCGAAGATAAAGCCCGGCAGTTGCTGGAAAAAGTGGGGCTTTCCCCAAAGGCTAATAATTACCCTTTTGAACTATCTGGTGGTCAACAGCAGCGGGTGGCTATTGCCCGGGCCCTGGCTATGGAACCAGATATCATGTGTTTTGACGAACCTACCTCCGCCCTGGACCCGGAATTGACCGGTGAGGTCCTGCAGGTTATGAAAGATTTGGCTTTGGAACATATGACTATGATTGTAGTAACTCATGAAATCGGCTTTGCTCGCGAGGTAGCCGACCGGGTAATATTCATGGATGAAGGCTTAATTGTCGAAGAAGGAACTGCCGAAGAAGTTATCGTAAACCCCCACCATGAAAGAACCCGGGCCT
>CAZAZH010000117.1:4303-6078 GCA_964489585.1 uncultured Syntrophomonas sp. | reverse complement strand
TTCGTCAAAGACCGAATCATGGATATGTACGACCAGCTGCAGGGTGAACCGGATGCACCGACAATACTGAAAGCCATGCAGGACGTCCTCGATAAGTTGGCTGAAACAGACAGCGGTATTAAGGCAGATATCACCAGTAAATTAGAGCAGTTGAATACGCTGATGATCACTCTGCGCGATTTTGAACAGCAAAAAAACGTGGAAAAGGCGCAGTCTGCGCAAGAAAAAATCACTACTGTTAATGAAAATGCTGATACCGTCTTCTCCTGGAGTGATGAAAAAACAACTTATGCCATTCCCAGTCCATCCTCTGAAATGACTGAAGCTGAGTATGACGAGAAGAAAAGCCAGGTTTTGAATGAGGCTTCATTAATAAAGGCTGAATTTGACACAGTTTTGGCCGATATTCTTGGACGTAAGCACGAAATATATGGACTGCTCGAATATAACGATGAGCAGGTATTGACCAATCACCCCAGCTTCGAACAAAAGTATCGAGATAAGTTATGGGTTGACAGCATTGTTGAACTTCCTTACGAAGTAATCGGTCTTAATAGACGCATCGATCCTGCCGCCCATTTTTCTGCCTATTACCCCTATAGCGAAACTAAAGCGGCCATCGCTACTGATGGGGATAAGGTTAATAACGACTGGGCCAAATCTATTAGTACGCTTGAAGATTACATACAGCAGGCAGAAGGTTTTATTGCCGACCAATCCCTGACCCTCACCGATAGTCTGAACAGTATTGAGGAAAAGGTTAACGGACTGGAAATCTTGTATGCAATGTATATTGGCGGTGACCTGAAATCGTATGTTTTCGGGCCGAATTCTCCGGAAACTGTCCAAACTAATCTGGAGCTGATGCTGAGCAATGAGGGCCTGCCGGATTTCTATGGAGCCTATGGGACCGATTACCGGATATTATCCATGATGCAGGAAGAAAAGGCTCAAAGCGAGAAAGTTTTAACTGACTTTGCAACAGATTCCTCGGTTTTTGAGGCTGATCTGGCTCAAGCTGCAGCCGGTTACGATTCGCTTTATACCAATCTCCAAAACAGCGCCACCTTCATGTACGGTGCATATCTCGACCGAAAAGATCTTTATAAAAACAGCCCATATTTCAAATTCTATCAGCCGGAGACCCAGGGAGAAAATGTACCCATTATAGACCAGCTTTATATTAACACCAAGATTGCCGAAGCCCCGGAGGATCAAAAGGAGACTGTCATTAACGGAATAATTTCTGAGTTGAGGGATTTGAAGACACAGGAACTGAATTTAATGCATCGGATAAATACTGGAAAGACCAACTGCCAGTATGATGCTCTTCAGCTTGACCGATTGCTGCAGGAACTCGGAGTATACAATAACGATACTGCCTATAAAAACCTGAGTACGCTGATAGGTAAGGATATTACGGATTCATGGAGATATTTGGCGGAAAATGATGATATGCAGCGTCTCTATTTGGGATTACACATTCTAAATTACTCTGACATATCGCAGGTTCTTGAGGGCTTGGAAGGGACCAGTGATGCGTACTATAAATGCTGGATCTTAGCCGATGAAATCGCATTTAATGCGGACGATCTACGTACGTTAAATGATGAGGCTTTTGATATAAAATTCACTGAATACAAAACCGCCTTAGACAACAGCATGACCTCGACCTATGGGATGAACCCGCTTCAAAATGAAAAAGCATGGGCAGAACACAACCGGGGTGTTCAGATGCTGGAGGACCTGAGGGAGGAACGTTGCCCAACTTCTAC
>CAZAZH010000117.1:0-4203 GCA_964489585.1 uncultured Syntrophomonas sp. | reverse complement strand
TCACTCATGTAGAAATAACAGGACCAACACAAATAGTAATCCCCGGCCCGAGTGAAGATGCTAAAACAATAACTTATTCCGCCATTGTAAAAGGTCAAAATGGAAATGAACTGCCGGGAGAAATGGTTTCTTGGAGTCTGGAGGAATGGGTACAGGGTGTTAGTATAAATAATAATACGGTTACCATTACTTCAGAAGCCGAAGCAGGGACTGCTTTTACTATGATAGCAAGCTCTGATACTAATGTAACAGGAAAGTTGACCGTAAACCTGATCGGCCTGGATGAATGTTTTATTGCCACTGCCGCCTTTGGCTCTAAACTAAGCCCGGCTGTAACCTTGCTAAGACAGTTTAGAGATACTATACTTCTTACCAATACTCCAGGACAGGCATTCGTTAACTTTTATTATACGCATTCCCCTTCTGTTGCCAAGATTATTAGCGGGAATGAAGGATTGAAGGTTATAGTAAGAATTCTCTTATTGCCGGTTATTATCCTGGCTTGGGCTGTAATGAATTTTGAAGTAACCTTGATAATTTTAATGTTGTTAACTGCTTATATGGTGATTAGATATAGAAAAATCAAGATATTAGAGTAAAAGATTACGATTGTTTAAGGAAGTCAAGATGGTATAAGCCTGAGTGGATTTAGTTCAACCACTAAAACAAATAAGGATTTAAATTATTCAAAAGAAGTATAAAGAGGTCGCCCCTAAAGTCCAAAATAAAACCAGGTTTGGGTCTGGTAACTGCCAAAATAGCCTTTGGCTGGTGGGAAGAGAAATTATGATAGAAAGGTAATAGCCAAACGTTTTAGTAGTAGAAGGGCCAGGATTTTTATGTTACCATAATCGAAATGGGTTAAAATAAAATTTTTTCATCTAACAATTAAATTATTATTATTTAAGGGAGTTTAACCTGTGGAGATAAAAACTTATTCCAGCGAAGAAATATATGAAATATTAAAGAATAGAATTGTTCATTTGGATTATGAACCCGGACAAATACTTAACGAAAAAGATATTGCCGGCGAATTTAACGTTAGTCGTACACCAATCAGGAAGGTGTTTGAACAATTAAAGATTAATAAATTACTGAACATAATTCCTAGATATGGAGCTCAAGTGGCACCGATTGATTTTATGTATATGAAGTCAGTTTTTGAAGTGGTACGGGAACTTGATGGATTTGCTGCCAGTTTGGCGGCAAAAAAAATAACCCCGGAAAAAATAGAGGTACTGGAAGCTATTGTAGAAAAAATCGAAAATTATGATATTGAAAAAGACTATACTGAAATCATAATACAGGATCAAAACTTCCATGAAGTTATTTCTAAAAATGCAGCCAATCCATGCCTGGAAGACATTCTTCATGACTTGCATATGCATGCCAAGAGGATGTGGATTTACGCCAAACCAGAGATTAGCGACGTCAGGTTATTTCTTAATACTATGCCTGATATTGTTAAGGCTTTGAAATCAGGGGATAGTGAGCAAGCAAGTAAGTATGCCAAAAATCATACCGACATATTCGTTGAACGAATCAAACAAGAATTTTTCTAAAGGTTTCCAGCATGTCCAGGCAATAGCAATTATATAATGTATATTTGGTCATTTAAGAAGGGGAGGAATTATAAAAATTGCTCCCCTTTAAAATATCTACGGATAGGTGTTTATTTAGTAATTTAGAAGAAAAATGGGGAAAATTATTTCATGTCTTAATAAATGTGGTCTATAATTATAGGTAAGAAAACTTTTAATTTCACTAAAGAACATTGTGTCTTGCAAGTATTTTTAACGTTGATGTAACTGGATACTGGGGTCAGGATAAGGAGTTACTATTTTATCTAGTGCCCAACTACAAGGGGGAATAAAACATGCCTAACTCCGATAGTAGTATTCCTCAAGCCCATGAAAATGAGAGCTTACGTCAAGTTGCTGAAAAGTTTTTGGAAAGTGCAGAAGGAGGTTTAAATATTGTCGACGATGAAGGTAAGCTAGTCGGTAAAATAACTTCTCGAAGTCTTATTCTAGCTCTGGCTAAAAACGTCGATCCCAATACACCGGTTAAAACATTAGTTGAAGAGCAAATAGAAATGACCCATATAGATAACAACCAGGATATACCACTGGTTGATAATAGCAATGTACTGGATGCAGTCCTGGAGGCTTCGTCGGATGGAGTTTTAATTTCTGATAACAAAGGTAATATTACTTACGTTAATAGTGCTTATGAGCAGATTACCGGTTTAAAAAAGGAGCAAATGATAGGGCAGAACCTGCAAAAATTGCTCGACGAAAAACTATTTAACATAGCCGCATCTTTAATAGTTTTAGAGGATGGGAAACCGGTTTCGATTATGCATAAATATATTACCGGTAAAAACGCTCTAACTACAGCCAGCCCCATTTACAATGAACAGGGAGAAATTATTGGGGTATTTAATAATACTCGCAATATTTCGGGCCTGGCCATGCTTAGAAATGAATTGATAGGTACTAATAATCATATCCCCCAACACTACTTTAATAAATCTCAGGATATTATTCAGCAACAGATGTTAAACCTGGGTTTTGTTTTTAAAAGCAAAATAATGATGCAAGTATTAGAATTAGCCTCAAAAGCAGCACATTATGATAGTACGGTTTTGATTTACGGGGAGTCAGGGTCTGGTAAAGAAGTGCTGGCCAAATTCATTCACCAGCAAAGTCCTAGAAGGGAAGGTCCTTTCATAAAACTAAACTGTGCTGCCATTCCGGATGAGTTATTTGAATCCGAGTTATTCGGTTATGAACCCGGTTCTTTTACCGGTGCCAATCGACAAGGAAAACCTGGTATGTTGGAACTGGCTAACCAGGGAACCATTTTACTAGATGAAGTTAGCGAATTATCACTGGCGGCTCAATCTAAATTATTGCGGGCAATACAAGAAAGGGAAGTTTTTAGAGTTGGAGCCAGTGAGGTTACCAAACTCAATGTTCGAATTATAGCTGCCAGTAACAAAAAACTGGCTGATGAAGTTACTCTGGGCAAATTTAGAGAGGATCTTTATTTCCGCTTAAATATTGTTCCCATTGAAATTCCCCCTCTAAGGGAGCGTAAAGAGGATATCGCAGCCCTGGTCTCATATTTCCTGGAGAAACTTAACGAGCTCTATAAGAAGGAAGTAATTATTACTCCGGAGGCTATGAAGGTTATGATTGATTATTCCTGGCCAGGGAATGTAAGGGAATTACAGAATCTAATCGAATATTTATTTGTTATTAACACTGATAGCCAGATTGGCATGGAACAGCTTCCCCCCAAATTATTAGCTGATCATGTCTGCGAGGATTATAATCAAAAGGGAGAAAAATCAGCGGAAAAACTAAACTATTTACTGGACAATTTCGAAAAAAATATTATTATTGCCACCTTAAAAAATCATCCATCAATGCGCCGGGCGGCTACTGATCTGGGGATTAATGTTTCAACCTTATCCCGCAAAATTAAAAAATATAAAATTGAGTCTTTTGTGCCTTAGATACATTTCCAATTAATCCGCCATGAGTGCGGCACACAACCACTTATGAAAATAGAAGTATTTTGTTTCTAACCCATGGCGGAACGGCACAGGGGCCGTTCCCTACACATGATTATTCTGCGATTCGCCTTGCCCTGTGGGTACGTCTATTCCATGTTCTATTTCCGTATTAACCCCCTGCGCCCAGAATTCATATCCTGCACTCAACCAGGCGCAAAAAGAAAATTCTTGCTAGAAACCATAGAGCCTTGGATAGCAAGGAACAGAACTTTAAGAGTTGGGTTGAGTGCCGGGGTGCTCCTCACCCTCACTCCTCACACGCCCAAATTGATATTCATACCTATTCGGATGGGATATGTACCGAAAATTCTTTATTGTGAAAATTGTTGCAAATATTCAACACTACTAAAAACTGTTGCAAATCTGCCCGGGTAGCATTATACCGGTTCAAAATAAGGATGAGCAATAGCCTGTTGTTTAACCGCAACAGCAAATCTTAAAAATCCACCCTTAACTGCCCGTAACCAGGTTATTAAAGAGTTGGCACGGTTATTGCTATTAATATAGGCAGTAGACAGAAGTTAACTAACGGCCGTTAATTTCTCCAACGTAAAAAACTTTTTAAAGAATGAAAGGGTGGATATCGAAATGACAAAGAAAGAGAACTGGGAGAAACAAGA
>CAZAZH010000116.1:0-6140 GCA_964489585.1 uncultured Syntrophomonas sp. | reverse complement strand
ATCTTCGTGAACAGGAAGCTAACTCGGGACCATGGGTTATGCATTGGGATATTTTCCTGCAGCATATGCTGGTAGGGTTCCTAATTTTATTTCCCTTTACACTGTATTTATTTCGGGATATTAACATACTCCCGCTGCTAATAGTAGGCTTGTTTATTATGGTTACCCTGTATGCTGTTTTAATGGGACTGAAAAAGGAAAATACATCAAATTATAGTACCTGATTTGATATGGAGGTATTAAAAAATGATTAACGTTGGATTGCTGGGATGCGGAACGGTTGGCTCCGGAGTAGTGGAAGTGCTTCAGAAAAACATAGATATCATTGCCCAAAGAACCGGAGATAAGATTGCCATTAAAAAGGTACTGGAAAAGGACCGGGATAAATGCCGTGCTCTGGGGATTGCGGAAGACATGAGGGCTACTGATTTTAACGACATAATAAATGATCCGGATATAAATATTGTGGTTGAGTTGATTGGGGGTATTGAGCCCGCTTTCACATTCATCATAGAAGCCATGCGTGCGGGTAAACATGTTGTTACCGCCAACAAAGATTTAATTGCGGTAAAAGGCAAAGAGCTATTTGAGACCGCAGAGGAAAACCGGATTGATTTTTATTTTGAAGCCAGTGTAGCCGGTGGTATTCCTATCGTTTATCCCCTGAAGCAATCTCTGGCAGGTAACCGCATTCAGGAAGTTATAGGCATATTAAACGGTACCACCAATTATATATTAACTAAAATGAGCCTGGAAGGGTTGGAATTTAGCCAGGTTTTGGCGGAGGCTCAGCAACTGGGTTATGCCGAATCTGATCCTACTGCTGATGTAGAGGGTCTGGATGCAGCTCGTAAAATCGCCATCCTTTCTTCTATCGCCTTTAACAGCCGCACCACCCTGGACGATGTCTATGTAGAAGGGATTACCTCCATTACCCCGGCTGATATCAAGTATGCCCGGGAACTGGGATATGTCATCAAGCTTCTGGCCATTGCCAAAGAAGATGAAGAAGGTCGCATACAGGCCCGGGTACATCCGGCCTTTTTACCGCTTAATCATCCATTGGCAGCAGTAAACGATGTGTTTAATGCAGTATTTGTTCGTGGTGATGCTGTGGGTGAGATTATGCACTATGGGCGGGGGGCAGGGAAGATGCCTACTGCCAGTGCGGTAGTAGGTGATATCATAGAGATTGGGCGTAACCTGCTAAACCAGTCTAATGCTCGTATTGGCTGTACCTGTTACCAAAATAAAACTATCCTGGGGATTCAGGAACTGCAGGCCAAATATTATGTGCGTATGACCGTAAAAGACTGTTCCGGGGTACTGGCGGGTATAGCCGGTGTTTTTGGAAACAACCATGTCAGCATAGCCAGTGTATTACAAAAAACCAGTGAGGCCGGTATGGCGGAACTGATAATGATAACCCATAAAGTTCGGGAACAGGATTTGCGGGATTCCTTAACGGTTCTAAAGGGTATGAGCATAGTAGGAGCAATAGATAATGTAATCAGGTTGGAGGGCAGTGAAGCAGAATAGGAGTGAACAGACTTGGGACTAATTGTTTGTAAATTTGGTGGTAGTTCGGTAGCCAGTATCGATAAAATGAATAATGTAGCTGCGCGAGTTAAAAACTTGCAAGCTGAAGGATATGGTGTAGTAGTAGTAGTTTCAGCCATGGGAGATACCACTGATGAATTACTGGAACTGGCAGCTGGTATTGGCAGTAACCTTAACCTGCGGGAAATGGATGCCCTGCTGTCTACTGGAGAACAGCAGTCAGCTGCCCTGCTAGCACTTGCCCTGGACAAAATGGGTTGTAAAGCTATTTCTTTAACTGGATGGCAGGCGGGAGTTAAGAGTGATTGCAATCACAGCAAGGCTAAAATTAGTGGTATGGATGAAGGGCGTTTGGAAAAAGAACTGGCTGCAGGTAAAATAGTTGTCGTGGCTGGATTCCAGGGATTATCCGCTGATGGTGATATTACTACCCTGGGTCGAGGGGGATCAGATACCAGTGCAGTTGCCATAGCGGCCAGCCTGGGAGCGGAGCGCTGTATGATATTTACCGATGTGGATGGAGTATATACGACAGATCCCCGGATAGTTAAGGAGGCGCAAAAACTACCCTCCATTGCCTACGAAGAAATGCTGGAAATGGCCAGCTTAGGAGCAGTAGTAATACAGCCCCGGGCGGTAGAATT
This sequence comes from uncultured Syntrophomonas sp., assembly GCA_964489585.1. GTDB lineage: Bacteria > Bacillota > Syntrophomonadia > Syntrophomonadales > Syntrophomonadaceae > UBA4844. The sequence goes on along the minus strand of CAZAZH010000116.1, from coordinate 3,936 downwards.
TGCTATGCTTTATGGAGTAGATATTGAGGTTTTAAGCAGCTTTAGCCTGGAACCAGGAACCATAATAACGGAGGTTAACAACATGGAACAGCATAGAATTGTTACCGGAATTGCTCACGATTGTAAATGTGCCAAAATCGGTATTTTTGATGTACCGGATCAACCTGGTGTAGCCAGTCTTATTTTCAGTGCTTTGGCCCGGGCGGGAGTAAACGTTGATATGGTTATTCAGAGTGCTATGCGGGAAGAGCGCAATGACATAGCCTTTACCATTTGCAGTGATGATTTGCCCCTGGCCCTGCCGGTGGTAGAAAAGATAGTAAAGGAAATAGGCGCCTCGGGAATGTCCCACGGTGATAACGTGGCCAAGGTTTCCGTCGTCGGTGCAGGAATGCAAAGCAACCCGGGAGTTGCTGCTGCCATGTTTGAAGCCCTGGCAGCTGAAAAAATAAACATACAGATGATAAGCACTTCCGAGATTAAGGTTTCCTGCATTATTGATGAAGATAAGGTAGTAACTGCAGTTAAAGCACTGCACCGGAAGTTTGAACTGGAGCAGCTAAACTGCTAATAGTTTTTACTTTAAAATACCTCGGTTTAAAGCATAATCAGTCTTGACGGGGTACTGCTGGTGGTGTAAAATATTCTTTGCGTCGGGGTGTAGCTCAGTTTGGTATGAGCGCTACGTTGGGGACGTAGAGGCCGCTGGTTCAAGTCCAGTCACTCCGACCATTTAAAAACTTAATCTTTGATACAATAAAAAGCTCTGTAATACAGGGTTTTTTTGATGTTTATGGGGCTTCATCATACTGTTTTTCGCGGTGTTTTGAAGCCCTTTTTGCGTAAAAGTGCACCCGAGGGTATTGAACGAACCATGCTCACAATGTTCCATTATACAGTTTACGGCAAAGGGCTGGATGATTTGGACAATGCCTTTTCAAGCATAGAAGAAGCCATCTATAACGCCATGAAAAACGACCTGGTGTATAACGAGTTCCAGGAAGGAGTACTATATCTGCCAGATAAGTGGTTGGATGTGTTTTTCGTTACCCTGAATAAATCCGATAAAGACTACTCGCCATCGACTATATATCGGGATTATGCCATCAATGAAGATAAATTCCACTGGCAATCACAGAGCATAACCAGTGTAGAATCAACCACCGGGCAAAGATACATTAATCAACAAAATAACGGTAACCGAGTGCTTATTTTTGTGAGGGATTATAAAAAGGACGGACAGGCAGCGGTTCCTTATACTTGTATTGGTTTAGCCGATTATGTAAGTCATTACGGTTCTGCTCCTATAAGCATTGTCTGGAAAATGCACGAACCCATGCCGGGGTTTGTGTTGAAAGAGGCAGTGACGGTGTAGGTCCAACAATATTTTAGCTAAATGCTGAAAATTGGAATTACATGCAGGAATAGAAGGATTTGACATAGAAGTCATGTAAAAACAGGGGATGAGTGCCACATCATATCAGGAAAAGTAAACGGACCAAGATATGATGCTGCTTATCCAACGGAAAAAATAGATTCTTATGAAAATCTTATATTACTTTGTAAGGTCCACCATAAAATGGTAGATGACCAATACGAAACTTATTCAAGAGAATTACTAAGTCAAATAAAGCATAATCATGAAGAATGGGTATCGGAAAAACTTCGAGATGATAAAAAGGAAATCAAACCTCTTCGAATAATAAGAAATGTGGCCAATATTCCTGAATACTTAACCAGAATTTCAAATGGCACTGAATTTATGACCATAATTGATGATGCGTGTGGGTTCTATTTCAGTTATGATGAGCTCGATAACGAACAAGAAGTTGACCTGGTCAGTAATTTTATTCAGACAATACAAGATTATACCGATATTAACTCTTTTTTTGAAGCTGGTGACAAAGTTAAAGCGGCATATGCATTAAATAGATTACTTACCGAAATGGACGATGCTGGTTTTTTGGTTTTTGCCCAAAAAGAAAACCAAACACTTGAAGGTGGAATAGGTAGTTCAACAGATTTTCCGGTATTTCGTATGCTAATTACTAAAAAAACAAACGAGAACATCATTATTGAAAGTTAACAGTAGCTTTAGATATTATGATAAGGGATTGCCGGAGATAGTTTAGCTTCAAAATCACAAAAAATTGTTATATGAATAGGACACACTGGACAATAAAGAATGTCGATTTGGAAGAGATACGTCCTTATTTTAGCAGCAATATGGCACATAAACCTACGGTTTTTATCTCGTATAGTTGGACACCGATAGAAAATCAAAAATACGTTTTTGACTTAGTGTCAAAACTTACTTGCGATGGAATCAAAGTTATTTATGATAAGAACGATTTACTTCCGGGACAAGATAAAAACTACTTTATGGAAAATGCCTTAATAACGAATGAAATAGACAATGTATTGGTGATTTGTAATGAGGATTACGCAACAAAGGCGGATGAACGACGCGGCGGTGTTGGTTATGAATTGGAAATTATTCTAACGCAACTTCAATCGCAACCATTGCAAAGAAAAGTAATCCCTGTTGTGATAGAAACCAACGAAAAGGGTGAAGCTTATCTTCCAACTTTTCTAAAGTCAAGATTATATATAGATTTAATACAAGAGAGCGGCTATAATGATTTGCTTTCTTCAATAAACAAAGTAAAGGATTGAGAATGATAAGTATCATTTCTAAAAATAATTCCTCAAAAATCACCTGGCAGGGGGAAATTGTTTCAATTCAGCCCCGGACGAGAGTTTGGAGATATATCACAGATAATCGAACGCATTATCATATAGGATACAATTTATTTATTGAGGGAAATAGTAGCGAATTCAAAAATAATTTTACAGTCGCAATTTCTGAAAAGCAGCAGTTAAAAGGTTTATTTCGGATTGGTGATATTCTTGAAGGAACAGCATGGACAAAAATATACGAAGAAAGAGAGTTTGCAGATTACTATAGAGCGGGTTCTTTAAAGGTTTTAGGTAGGGCGAGGGAAAATCTTGAAATAATACCGCCTCCATGGATTATGATGCCTCCATCAATGCAGACATATGAAAAAAGAGGTGCCAGACAATTAAACAAAAGTTTGTGGAAAACAAAATGTTTTAAGTGTATTTGGGCAAATATGGCTAATGTTGAAATTCAATGGGATTTTGATAAAGACATAAAAAAATATCGCTATGAAACTTTTTGTTATGGTCCAAAATCATGCAAATATTACAAAATGGGTAGACCTCGTTCAGTTCCTTATAAAAATAGAGGTTCGGCTGTTGATGATGGATGCTTGGATGAGCTTTGTACTGAAGGCAGAGATGAAAATGATTAAATCAGCAGCGATACTTGATTTCCCATTATCCATAAAACTAGACGTTTAGCCTCAAGACATACATATTTTCACCGGAGGTGAAAACATTGCAGCTAAACCAAGAACAGAAACGGATTATTAATGCCAAACCGAACGGACATACCTTGTTAAAGGGCGTGGCAGGTTCCGGTAAAACAACCATAGCTGTTACCCGCCTGCCGTTTTTATTACATAACTACTGCTTTGATGTAGATGACCGGATATTGCTGGTTACCTACAATAAGACCCTGGTCAATTATTTCAAGTATTTGTACAGTAAGGTTGAGGAAGAAAGCCAGATAGGTTTTGAAAGTCTTTTTCAAACTGACGGCGATAAGATAGATATTACCACCATGGACAGTCTGATGCATAAGTATTTTGCCAGATACAAGAAGAGAACCGGCTGCAAATATGAAATAAACAATAATAAAAAATATTATGTGATGGCTCAGTGCATAGCGGAAATGCAAAAGATATATCCGGCGGTAAATCTGATCGATCAGAAGAATAAACAGTTTTTATTGGATGAGATCGATTGGATTAAAGCCTGCAATTATATGGAACCGGAAGAATACCAAAATGC
>CAZAZH010000115.1:0-6153 GCA_964489585.1 uncultured Syntrophomonas sp. | reverse complement strand
GCTGTGGTCTGCAAAACCACCATCCACCGGTTCGAATCCGGTTCCGCCCTCCATAATACGAAATTTAAAAAGACACCCTGAATGGGGTGTTTTTTCATCTTGCAAAATGGTCTTAGATTTGGTACACTAAATTTTGCGCGAGAGCTTAAGCTCTCCATAACATCATAATATGCCCGGGTGGCGGAATAGGCAGACGCACGGGACTTAAAATCCCGCGAGGCTCAAACCTCGTGCCGGTTCGACCCCGGCCTCGGGCACCATTTAAAACAAAACCTCACCGAATGTTCGGTGGGTTTTTTGTTATTTACCTTTTTTCTCTGGCCTTATAAAAATAAACTACAATGGTTCCCAGCATCACAACCATTAATACGGGCAAGAACAGGTTGTTTAATCCCGTTGCTTTCCCCAGCGCAACTTCTATTGTTACCCATTGAATATAGGCAAATAACCAAATGGTTTCTACCTTCAGAACAGCTATTAAGTGCCGAGCCATTATATATTGAGTTTCAGCATTTTCTTCAGTGATTTTAACGGGATAATTGAAAGTGTGGGGAAATCTATTGACAATGGTAAGCAACAAATACGTAGCCAGGGCGATTAGCGGGAGAAAAAATAAGCTTTCTTTATTACCCCATGCATCTGGTTGCCCGGTGAATCCAAAATGAGTGGGAATTCTATCGGGCAGAATACCCCAGGATTGATATACCAATATAAAGGTAAAAAGCAGCCCCATTACCGATAAAACCTCCAGCCCATTTTCCCAACCTGTAAGAGGCAGCTTCAAAACCGGTCTTTTATTATTTTTCTTGCTCAAACTCATTAAATACGGCATCTCCTTGAACATTACTACATTTAAATACTAATCCTAAGGATAGGACAGGTGCAAGTGGATTAAGCTATTTTATAATGACTATCCTAATAATGCCCGGGTCTGTCAGGATAGACTGTAAACCAGGTATGTATTAAAATGGATGATAAAGTTATTAGTGGTAAACTTAAATGTTGCTGATGCAAGGAACTATTGGTCAGAACTTACTCTAAAAAGGTATTATTTATGGATAATGTAAAATTCCCGGAAATTGTAGATTACCTCGCGGAACGTGGTGTATCCTTCATTACAGATATTAAGGAGGAGGGCAAAGGAACCGCGATAGCGAATACCTTTTTCCTGGAAGTTGACAACAAAAATTATTTAATAGACCCAGGGTATGGGAAAAAAAGGCTTCAACAGATTAGAAATAACCTGCCTTTTAATGAATATGATACTCTGGTTACCCATTCCCATCTTGACCACAGCGCAAACAGCGGACTTGTTGCTGCTAAGGACTCACGTGTAATATTCCATCCCCTGGTCGCAGAAAGAATCAACAACCTTCAGCGTAATTATACCGAGATTATACCTGCGATGGTTAATACGTTTGGGGTAAAAGGTTCATTTGGCCGTACAGGCATACTGAGTCCACCCATGATTAAATTAATGCAGTTAGTACAAAAGTTTTCTCCTTCTTTGTTCAATTTTATTATAAATGTCATAAGCCAGGTCTTTTGCCGCATTAATATTGGCGGTATCTATCCACCCAGAAAAAACGCTCTATTTCTAAACTACAACGATATCAAGGAACTGCAATTCGGAAAAACTGGATTCAGGGGGTGGACTTTAAGTGAGAACCTCTTCGCACTTGATACTCCAGGCCATCAGAATGACCACCTATCTTTTTACATCCCGGACAGGGGATTAATGTTTACTGGTGATTTGATAAATTTTTTAAATCCTAATGATATTATTGAGGGAAGTATCAAAAAAACTAATGTAGGAATGATGAAGATATTCCAACTGGCAGAAGCAGGGGGAATAGATGTCCTCGCTATGAGCCATACCCTTCCCGTAATCGGAAAGGATAATGTAATTGCTTATCTGAAATCAGTGATTGCCAAACAGGATGAAATATTTGAAACGGTTTCTGAAATCGTGTCTTCATGTACTGATAAAACTGATTTTGAAGAGATTATAACAAAAGTCTACTTGCATGAATCCGACCTGATGAAAAGAATACTGAAAATCAATTATCCTCGCTCGGCTACTTTCATTGATGTATATGTGTACATATATCTAAAGGAATTTGGACCCGGGTCTCATGGTGCCAGGCACCGGACTTATTGATACCGGACTTATTGACTTATTGGTTCTAGTAGACTGTTAGGCCAGGCCCCTGTAGGAGCAAAACAGCTCTGAGGGGGCATTCAACTCTGTCGGATAACATTAAAAATATACTCTAAGGCGCTATGCCATTGATGTTCGAAGGAAAAAGCAGAAAATGTTTATTGATAAAACGTAGATTAGTGGTATCATATATAGTGCGTTGGGAATAATGTATATGGAGGACCATTCATTTGGGTAAACGCGATAAGCTAATAGAAGCAATTAGACGTAATCCCAAAAATGTTGCGTTTGAAGATGTAGATAATCTCCTAAGATATTACGGATGCAAAGTAAGGCAAAAAGGGAGAGGTTCAAGCCATTATAAATATACTCATCCATCTGTTAAGTGGGTTCTTGAGATTCCTAAAGATAAGCCTATAAAGGCAATATATGCCCGTCGTGCTTTAGAGATGATAGATGAAATAAGGGAGGTGCTTGATATTGAATGGTGAGGATTTATTCGGCTATAGTGTATACTTAATCCGCCTGTCTGAAGAAGATGGGGGAGGTTGGATGGCTGATGTACCGGAATTAAAAGGTTGTTTGGCTGATGGGGATAATCCTGAAGAAGCCCTTGATAATTTAAAAAGTGTAATTGAAACATGGCTGGAAGTTGCCCGTGAGGACGGCATGGAAATACCAGAGCCACGTATTTACACTGATTCAGAATATAGCGGTCGGTTTACTCTTCGAGTTCCCAGAACTTTGCACCGACAATTGGCGCAGGAGGCAGAAATGGAAGGAGTTAGCCTTAATCAGTTTATTCTTTCTTTAATATCTTACAATTTGGGGGCTAGAATATTTAATAAAGATAACGGTGAGAAACAAACAGTTTCCCCCCGGCTGTTTTTGCAAGGTTCACCTGGCCAGACTTAAGAGCAGTGGCTCGTAGGTATAACGGGGAATTATGGGACTACCAGCACCGGATGGGCGGGGAGTATTTGGTGGTGTATGCTGTATAGCAGTAATATCTGGAAAACTAACCGAAAAACTGCCATCTTTTCCTATGCCTGATTTGCTCATTTGTCATTTCCCTCCCACAGCCCGAATCTTTTAGCCAGAGAATAAAAATCCTTTTTGCAAAAATAATCTGGGCTCCTAAACCAAATATAATTACTGACTGCTGTTCAACTAATTCCCGTAATTTATTTTCCAAAGAAGATTGAAACGGGAAACGAAAAGTCTTAAAGGTGATGACAGGGAGAAGTCGATAAAGGTTCGCTGGAGCTTAATTATTTTATATCACCCTATCGACTTCACCTTTAACAAGCGGGGGTCGTGGCCCATCAGGAGGCGCGAGCCCAGCTTTTTTATTTCTGGCCAGGGAACTGCTTGTCCTTCTACCGGACCGGCACAGTTTTGCTCCTTAAGCCACTCTCCTATAGTATCCAGTATTCCTTCTTCCCAATAAAACCTTGCTCCTACTCCCTCTCGGAAATATTGCCATCTTTCTGGGGGAATCTGTTTCCAAAGCATGTCGTAATTAAAGGGGGAATCCCCGATGAGATGAACCATTCCTTCTTTAGTCTGCACTTCTACCAATTGATGACCCCGGGTATGACCACCGCTATGGATAACTTTCAGGCCGGGTTTAATTTCCTGGTTACCTTCTATAAGCTCTATATTGGGCAACAGGTGAAACCAGTGATTGGGATTAAAATAAGTTTCCTCATTGGGATTTAGCTGCAGGAGGCCGCGAAACTCATCCGCCTGAAAAAGGAATCGGGCCTGAGGAAAATCGGGCATACCGCAAGTATGATCCCAGTGAATATGGGTCATAATTACATCCTTTATACCTGCAGGGTCAAATCCTAAATTTTCTATAGCCGCCTTAACCTTCTGCTCCCTGGTCTGATTGGCACGAGTGTTGGCGCCCGGAATCGCATCCGGGTCAAAGCCGGTATCTACCAGGACTGCCTCACCATTATCATCTACTACCAGAAAAGCAAAACAATGTATATCCTCCAGAGAGCGGGCAGATTTCATTAGGATATTAAAAGAGCCGTTATACAATGGGTAAATGGTATGATTCATCCCAATCTCCTCCATAAAAGCTAAATATAATAAAATTATACACTTTCTGAAGGCTACGTTAAAGGATGATATAACAAACTAAAGCTCTGTTATAGATGTTACATTGATTTTCCTACCAATCCAACTGCCCAGATATCTTACCTGGTTATAGTTTATCAATCTTATTTTTAATGCACGTATGGTCTGCAAAACTTCAGGGTCAGCCAGGACGCGTCTTTCTATTTCCCGCACCTCAGTCCAGGTGGAGACTTTAGGCAAATGTTCATCTACATAACCCGGGTGACAGATAAGTTCTGATACGCCATTAGGTACTGAGCGCAGGTTGTTTAACAGCAGCGACTTACCACCCGCTTCAAAATAAACATTGGAATAGAAATTATCTACTACTCCAGGGAGGGAATTTATCCCCGCGTCAGGTTCCCAACCAGTACGGCGCATGGGCAAGTTTAGAGTTCGTGCCAGTATTAACATGGGACGGCAAACGGACATTCGTTTTTGAATATAACCGTGGGAATCAATATGAGTAGGATTAATTCCAGCACTTTGTAAACGGTGCATCTGGGCTTTTAATTCAGTCATTACATCAGATTCATCCCAGCCTAAATTATTAGAGAACTCTCCCTTGTAGTTAACCAGGGAGGGTATCCAGTTAGCCGGGGCTATAGGGGAACCCTCAGAAAGATTAAAATGCAGCCCGACACCCAAAGTTGGTGCATGGCGTACCCGATTTACGGCATCATTAAAACCGGGCATATTAACCATCAATGAGGTGCTGGTTACCATACCGGCTTGATGTAAATCTATTACGGCCTGGTTAATGCCTGGTGCCAGGCCCAAATCATCAGCATTTATTATGAGGTATTTTGCCATTTGCACCACTCCTTATCGCAATTAATGACAGTATTAGTTTATGTAATGCCAATTTATCCTGCTACTGGGAATTATCATCACAAAACTATTAAGTTCATTCCTAAACAAGTTAAAAAGAGTGTTAGAATAGGAGTAGTTTTATCCTGGTAGATGCACTAGCGGGAGGGGTTAAAATGGCACTATTTTCTAAGAAGAGTATGGAGGCTACCGGGGGAAAGGTAATGTACTGCCCGTTTTGCCAGGAGAAAATGATTTATACTCTGGATATTAATGCCTATAGGTGCACCTTTTGCGGATGTGAAATTACTGAAGATGATAAACCAGTTCCTTATGCGCTGATGGCTGATTTTTTTACCGACTAAAAACCTACCTTATAAAAAATGCTTGTCTAAAAACTTACCTTTTGCTAAACTAATTCATTGGATGCAGGATAGTAGGACAGGAGGATTATATAGTCTAATGGATGTAGTACTTACTTTGATACCGGTTGTTGCTGTGCTGGCTTTACTTACCCTGGCGAAATGGCCGGCAGACTGGAGTGGATTGGCAGGATGGCTTCTGGTAATAGCTATTAGTTTTCTCTTTTTCAAAACCTCCCTGCTGGTGGGATTAACCGCCAGCCTGGCCGGAATTATAGCTTCCTTTCCGGTTTCCCTTATGGTAGCCACCTCTATATTTCAAATTACCTTTTTAGAATCAACTGGAGCCTTAAAAAGAATAGTTATCTTTGTTAAAACCCTGGCCAAGAATGACCAGGTGGTACAGATTATGATTATAAATATGGGTATAGGTACCCTGCTGGTGGCAGTGGGGGCAACCCCGGTATCCATATTGCCACCGATTATGCTGGCACTGGGCTATTCTACCTTTGTAGCGGTAGCTCTTCCTGCTCTAGGCTTTGATTCACTCTGTACATATGCATTGTTGGGAGCACCACTGGTTATTTTCTCCGATATGACCGGTACCCCCCTGGCCACATCGGCCCTGGTATTTTCCAAATTTATGCCCATTATTTCAACTATGATTGGTTTTGGTATGCTCTGGTTGGT
>CAZAZH010000114.1:0-6170 GCA_964489585.1 uncultured Syntrophomonas sp. | reverse complement strand
GCACCCGCATATAGAATTCCTGATGCCGACTGAGTTAAGCGGAAGGGGAATGAGTGTGCGGGCTATTTTGGAAATATCTAAAAATCTAGATGCTGATCTATTATTGTTTAGTATTGGTATGGCTTGTGCCCAGGGAGTAGAAACGGAAAAATGTTGGTTAGACAGTCTATTAACCCCCATACAGGGACAGTATGATATGGTTTTGGCCAGCTTAAGGCGGCATTCCGGGGTAGACAGTATTGCTCATATGCTGGCTACTCCAATTTTGGAATCCTTTTACGGCTGCCGGGTAAGCGACCCGCTGGGAGGAATTTATGCTATAGCCCATGATTTTATTGAGGAATTAGCCCATGAGGCTCGTTTTTGGGGCGAAAGCATTAGTGGTTATGGGATAGATTTCTGGCTCTTAACCAGAGCCTTAAGCTGGAACAAGAACATCTGTGAACTAAACCTGGGTGGAGAAATAGTTCAGCACAACCTGGAAAAAAGAAACCGTATATTTTCGGAAATCGCGCAAACTATTTTTGAGGCTATAAAAAAAGATAGCGCTATCTGGCTTAAGGATAGATTGGTTATTAAGGTTGCCGATATTTTGGCTAGCAGTGAGGTTAGAAATCCGGATCCGGTTAACTATCCGATTTTTGAGCTGCTTACTAATTTTATTAACGGTTGCAGCCAAAACGCTACTTTGCTTAGATCCTGTTTGCCACCTGAAATGGTATCAGAGATTACGGAAACCATTGCAGATAACTTCAATATCTCTGACCGGGTATGGGTATCCTCAGTCTACAACCTTTTGCTCCATTATATATATGAGGATGAAGCCAAAGAGGATATACTATCGCTGCTGACTGCTATTTACAACGGTCGTATAGCCAGTTATATGGAAGAGATGAATACTTTTGGCAATAACCTACCCCCATCTTTCGGTACTGAAAAAAATGAACTTATGGTTCGTAAAATGGATTCTATTCGTTTGCGTCTGAACAACGAGTTCTGGCAGGCTAAACCTGTGTTCGATCGCGGGTGGCTTAGCCGTCAGGAGCAGTTTAAACCCCCTATAATACCGTTGGGGTATATGGAATATGTACCCGGTAAACCAGTTGTGGTTCCCAAGAAGATAGCTGGTAAAGACGGGAAGATGGTTGCAACGGATAATATTTTTAAAGAACTAAGAAAACGCTACGAAAAACGTTTCATGGACTTTATGGTGGAACGGTTGGAGATTAGTGCCGACTCAGAACCATACGCTTTAATTGAGCAGATAGAAAATTTCATGGCCGAGACAGAAAGTGTTCTGGACCGTTTATTACCAGGGGATTTACGCAGTTATCAGGGACTGGAGAGCTTTGTTGAAGGTCTGTTTGGCTTGTTTCCTCAGCAACAGATGTTTACTATAAATTCTGATATGCTGAGGGAAATGGTGGTACGTTTCCCACCGATTAATTTAATGATTCCCATGGGTGTTTATAAGCCCTCGGAACTATTGTCTCGTATGGATGCCCGGGACATAGTAAGCTATGCCAATCTTATGGAAAGTTGGATTTATACTGACCGTGACTTAATCTGGCTGTTAGATAACCTTAAACCCGAGAGTTTTGAGTTGGTAGATATTAAACCTTTGATATTACACGAAGAACTACGTACCGGTTTATCTCCTGGTAAACTATCTAATCTTAATCGGGTAACTGCCCGGATATTGGTTAAGGGGTTGGAAGCGGATAAAGGAGGCAATTACCCTAAGATACGCTACTTTACCAATCTGCTAAGGCGATTAGCAATGGCCACCAATTACTCCCAATTATTTACCTTGATTGTAGCTCAAAGAAAAAATATAAGTACTAAAACTGGCAACTCATTATTGGGTTTGCAAAAAGGGGATGAATTCTCTGCTCACAATATATTTGAGAACTATCATCACCGGGGGTTGGTAGCCAAAATAAAACAACTGGCTAACGATTTTAATAGCCATGGAGATGAACAAGCGGCTCGTATATTCAGCCTCATGGCTGAATCCTACGGCTTAAGCCAGGTTCTGGAGAATGGAACTTTTCTAACTTGCAGTAGTTGGAGTTGGGCCAGTTATAGTTTTAAAGGGGGATTAAATATACCAACACCCCTTACCACCAGCGTAGAAAGCCGCTGGTTTAATCATGAGTTTTTGGAGTTACTTTACGAGGAATTAGGATATGACCCGAACGAGATAATGGAAATAGTATTTCGCCATATACAAAGCGGAAAGAGTAGTCAGAATCTGCTTGATACTCTCTTACCTACCCGGCCCAAGGATGTTGCCGTAGTTGTACAGGAAACAACTAATGAACCTAGTAAACACCTGCAGCGTTACGAGGGTAATCCTTTACTAGAGCCTTTAGAGGACAGTTTCTGGGAGAGTAGATATGTATTAAATCCGGGGGCTTTACGTATAGGTGAACAAGTATATCTTTTTTATCGGGCAGTAGGTGATGATAATATTTCGCGTATTGGGCTGGCCATAACTGATGGCTATAGGGTGATAGAACGTTTACCAGAACCAATTTTCTCGCCAGAAATACCAGAGGAAATAATGGGATGTGAAGACCCCCGGGTTATTCAAATTGGCGACAAAATCTATATGTTATATACTGCTTATGACGGGAATATAGCTCAGATAGCAGCTGCCTCCATCAGGGTGGATGATTTTCTACAGGGTAAACATGATAACTGGCAACGGGAAGGCCTGGCCTTTAAAAACATTTGGGATAAAGATGCCATTATACTGCCAGAGAAGATTAAAGGTAAATATGTAGTATACCATCGCATAGAGCCCAGTATGTGGGTTACCTACTGTAATGAAATTAAATTCCCACTTAAAGATAAGCATGCAATAATTCTGGGGCCCCGCCCGGGTAGGATGTGGGACTCATTAAAAATAGGCGCCGGGGCCCAGCCCTTGAAGACTAAATATGGCTGGCTTTTGATTTACCACGGCGTAGACCACAATTATGTTTATCGCCTGGGAGTCTTATTAGTTGATTTAAACAATCCCCAAAAAGTGATTTACCGTTCTCCTAATCCTGTACTGGAACCAGAAGAAGATTATGAGATAGGGCTTAGCGGTGCCTGGGTACCCAACGTAGTTTTTACTTGTGGTGCAGTTCCAGGTACAGATAAAGAGGTTTTGGAGGATGATGATGAGATTCTAGTATATTATGGTGCGGCTGACACCAGCATCGGATTAGCCAAAGCTACCCTGGCTGATTTAATCCCGGAGAGTTTTCGGAGACCGTAAGAAGGCGAGGGGTGAGGTGTAGGGTGTAAGGTATAGTCCCAGTATTACAGCGTGTTTTGTCGAAAGAAATTAAAATCACAAGGCGAATAGTGAGGTTAGATAAGGAGGAATAATGGAAGTAATGGAGAATTTTAACATAAAACGTTGTTGGGGGTAGAAAAGTTGCACTGCGTAAGCAAAATTGACCTGGTAAAAAACGAACCCTCTTTTCTATCGAGGAAAGAATACCGACTAATTGCTGAAAATGCAGAGGATATGATTATTATAATAGACCCGGAAACTCTATTTTTTAAATATGTAAGTCCCTCCAATATTAGAATTATGGGTTATACTGAAGAAGAGTTTTTAAGCCGGAGCTGTTTGGAGAATGTACATCCAGACGATCGCGAATATGTTGCTACCAGGTTAATTTCTGCCATTAAGGAAAACGCTACTGGTAGTGTGGAATATCGTTGTATAAAAAAAGATGGTTCATATATTTGGTTGGAAACTAACGGGAAAATGTACGAGTCATCTGATGGCACCTTTGGAGCAATATTGATATCTCGGGATATTGAAAGAAGAAAGTTGATAGAGCAAAAGCTAAGGCAGCAACTAGAATATCAGAATTCCCTCATTAATAATATGAATGAATTGTTGTTTACTTATGATAGAAGCGCCCGGTTAACCTATGCTAACCGGAAAGCTATTGATGTTATCGGATATAGTATCGAGGAACTGCAGAATATGTCCCTGTTCGATTTGGCGGTTCCGGAACAACATGAGTTCGTCGCTAAACAGTTAGAGGAGCGGTTTGAACTAGAAGTCTCGAAAAATTATGAATTATTTGTTAAGCGTAAAGATGGCCGAGAAATCCTGCTACGCATAAAATCAACACCTATTATCAATTGTTCTAATTCTAAAATAAGCGAGGTTCTGGTTCTGGCAGAAGATATAAGTGAGCAGTATTTGATGGAAAAGGAAATAACACGGTTATCTCAATTATATACAGTAGGAGAGATGGCTGTAGTTAAAGGTTATGAAATTAGAAACCCCCTGGCTTCAGTGCGGGGGTTTTTGCAATTACTTCAGAACAGCGGCGATTTTACTCGCTATAACCGCTATTTTGAAACTATGTTGGAGGAACTGGATAAAACCAACCTTATAATTAGCGAATTTTTGCTACAGGCTAAAAACAAAATAATAGATCTTCAATTAAACAATCTTAACCAGATAATTAAGGGTTTATATCCCTTATTAAAGGCAGATGCTGTTATTGGAAATAAAACTATTGTACTTGAACTGGGAAAAATTTCGGATATATTCCTGAACAAAAAGGAGATTAGCCAGCTAATTATAAACCTGGTACATAATCGCCTTGAAGCTACTCCACCAGGCAGCAGCCTAAAAATTGCCACCAGGTGTCAGGGAGAAGAAGTAATTCTAGAGTTTATTGACCGGGGAGAAAAAATAACTCCCACGGTATGGCAGAATCTTGGTTCTCAGTATTTTGTTGGGCAGGAGGATACCAATATTGAACTGGTAATATGTTTGGGTATAGTTACCCGGCATCAAGCACGGATAGAAATCATCAACAATGACGGTGAAAATCATTTTCAAATTCGATTTAAAATCTCGGGAAACCCGGTTGTTATTCAAGAGAAATGAAAGCCGGGTTAGGAGGAGTTTAATTTGTTACTTGAGGCATTAGAAGGTGATTATAATCTCATAGCAGAATATTCTATGGAGATGATAGATCTCTTTGACCGGGAAAGCTTTAATTATATATATGCCAGTCCCGCTAATTACAGGTTATTAGGTTTTACACCGGAAGAGTTGATGGGGCAACACGGTCTGGGCCTGGTACATCCTGAAGACTTGGAATATACGCAGGCTTTACTAGCGGAGGGATTGAAAAAAGGAAGCATTACCGGGGAATTTAGAGAGAGGAAAAAAGATGGCTCATATATCTGGGTGGATGTCCAGGGCTATCTTATTAAACGGGGGGAACAACCAGATTATATTATGGTCATTACCCGGGATATCAACAAACGCAAACTGGCCCAAGAAGCATTACGGAGTAGTGAAGAACGTCTTCGCTATATCACCGATAATATACTGGATGGAATTGTAGTGCTTAATCGGGATGGGGTTATAAATTATGTGAGCCCTTCCTGTCAAAATCTCCTTGGTTATTCCCCACAAGCGGTACCGGCAAGAACTAATTTAGATTTGATACACCCGGAAGATCGAAAGCAGTTCCTTTATACAGTTAATCAGGCTATAAGAAAACAGTCTTCGGTCAGGCTGGAATTTCGCTGCCGTCATGCCGAAGGTTATTATATTTGGTTGGAAGCAATAGGAAATGTTTTAATTGATGATGATACCCATTACAAAGGACTGGTAGTTGCTTTCCGGGACATTGAAGCACGTAAACAAGCGGAACAAAGAATTTTAGAAAATGAACGCCAACTTAAAGAACAAAATGATTATCTCAACAACCTTATTAATACTATGAATGAGTTTTGTTACACCTATGACCACAATTACAACATAACCTTTGTGAATAACAAGATTACTGAAGGATTGGGTTATACCCGGGAAGAAATGTTAGGTCGACCCATTTTTGATTTTGTTCATTCAGATGACCGGGAAATGGTTCGTGCTATAGCCCAGCAAAGGTTAAATCATTTAGATGTGGGAAGATATGAGCACCGCATAATATGTAAGGATGGGCAAGAATTGTTGGTGCGGATTAAGGGCTCACCTATTATAAATAATGGGGAAATAGCCGGTGCTTTTGTACTCTGCGATGATATTACCGAATATCGAAAACTACAGTCGGCAATGACCCGCCTGGATCAAATGCATACTTTAGGAGAAATAGCTGCCGGTTTAGCTCACGAAATTAGAAATCCCA
>CAZAZH010000113.1:0-6212 GCA_964489585.1 uncultured Syntrophomonas sp. | reverse complement strand
TGACCTGGTATTTGATTATATTGCCCATGCTGTTCGTAAGGTTTGTCAGTTTTCTCGCTGTGATGAACTAAGTATTATCGGATATTGCATGGGCGGAACTATGGCAGCCATGTATGCTTCACTATTTGAACTGCCCCGGATTAGAAACATGGTATTTCTTGCCTCCCCCTTTGATTTCGAAGACGCCGGCCTTTCGCACACATGGATTAATTCCGGGGGGTTTGATGCCGACAAAATTGCAGATGTCTTTGAACTTGTACCCAGTAGCTTTGTTGACCTTGGGGTCAAGATGTTAAATCCGGTAAATAATTTTTGGGGTACTTATACCCGACTGTGGAGGGTAATAGATGAAGATCTTTCCATACAATCATGGAAAATCCTGAACAAGTGGGTAAACGATAACATTAATTTCCCCGGGGGTGCTTACCGGCAATGGATTCGTGATATGTACCAGAAAAATCTGTTGGTTAAAGGGGAATTATATCTTCGCGGCCGACAGGTAGAACTTGAAAATATTGATGCTGCCTTGCTGGTACTGGCAGGAGAAAAAGACCATATCGTATTACCTGGGCAGGCCCAAGCGGCTATGGAATATATGGGATCCGAAGATAAGAGCTATTATGAATTTCCTATAGGCCATGGAGGACTGGTCTTTGGGGGTATGGCCAGAGACAAAGTCTTTCCTGTCGTTAGCTCATGGCTGAGCAAAAGGTCTTAACGGAAATAGGAATAAGTTAACAGCACAAGAGGGGATAGGCAGTGGCCTGTCCCCTGTTCTTTTAAAACCAGTTGTTGAATAAAAATGGTTTAAAAAGGGCAAGTGGAGGCTACTGTATGATAAACACCCTCTGGTATCAAGAAAGTCCAGAAAATATCCTAAAACTGCTTAAGACCAACAACGAAAGAGGACTAACCGGTAAAGAAGTTGAAAAAAAGGCTGACAGGAAGCCTAACGTTTTGGAAGAGGGTCAAAAAATTAGTCCCTTCTCCATTTTTTTTAAACAGTTTACTGATACCATGGTAATCGTTTTGCTTTGCGCTACGGTAATTTCCGGAATTATAGGAGCTATGGCTGATGCCATAACTATAATGGCGATAGTAATACTAAATGCCATATTAGGGTTTATACAGGAATACCGAGCCGAACGCTCCCTGGAAGAGATTAAGAAACTGGCAGCACCTTACGCTCGGGTATTACGAGATGGAAAAAAGATAAATATCCCGTCCCAGGAGCTGTTGCCTGGTGATATTGTTTTTATTGAAGCCGGTGACCGGGTACCGGCTGACCTGAGACTCCTGGAAAGCAGCAGTCTGGAAATTGATGAAGCCTCCCTTACTGGTGAATCTGTACCTATAGCTAAAGACCCCGGGGCTCTGTTTACTTCGGAAATACCTCTGGCTGATGTCAACAACATGGCCTTTATGGGCACCGGGGTAACCCGAGGACGGGGGAAAGCAGTAGTAGTAGCAACCGGAATGGATACGGTAATGGGGCAGATTGCCCGCATGATGAAAGCTGAAAAACAGGAAATGACTCCCCTGCAGGTTAAGCTGGACCAGTTAGGTAAATATCTGATTATAATCTGCCTTCTGGTCTGTGCTCTGGTAACACTGATGGGTATTTACCGGGGTGAGGCAGTTCTGACCATGTTTCTTGCCGGTATTAGCCTGGCGGTAGCTGCAATTCCTGAAGGTTTACCTGCTATTGTAACTATTGTCCTGGCCCTGGGGGTTCAGAGAATGGCTAAGAGGAATGCTATAATCAGGCGTTTACCGGCGGTGGAAACACTTGGTTGTACTACTGTAATATGTTCTGATAAAACCGGGACTTTAACCCAGAATAAAATGACTGTAAGAAAAATGGCAACTCTGGATAAAACAATATTTGTCGAGGGTGAGGGTTACAATCCTAAAGGCAGGTTTGTGCTGGGTGAAAAAGCGGTAAAACCAGGTGATGATACTGCCTGCAATCTGATGCTAGAGATTGCCGCCAACTGTAACAACTCCAGCCTGGAAAAAAACCAGGGTAATTACGAAATAATTGGTGACCCTACCGAAGGGGCTCTGCTGGTTATGGCTGCTAAAGCAGGGGTGAAGCCTACCTATAAACGTTTAAAGGAGATTCCCTTTGATTCCGACCGTAAACTGATGAGTGTGATAATTGAAAGAGACGGTGAACACATCCTCCTGGTCAAAGGTGCTCTGGAGATAACTACTGCTCTTTGTTCACAGGTAATAGAAAAGGGTAGAGTTTCTGTATTACAGCCCCGTCACCAAAATTATCTTAATAACATACAGGAGGAATGGGCAGCTCAGGCCTTACGGGTACTGGGCTTTGCTTATAAAAAATTAGACCCCCGGGATTGGCAGCAACACAACAATGAGGAGCTGGAAAAGAATCTAACCTTCGTAGGATTATGCGGTATGATTGACCCTCCCCGGGGACGAGTTAAGGATTCGGTTAATGAGTGTATCAGAGCAGGTATAATACCACTGATGATTACCGGCGACCATCCGATTACCGCCCAGGCTATTGCGGCTGAAATTGGTATATCTGATGGAAGTGGAGTAATTACCGGTCCTCAGATAGATAAAATGCAGGATGAAGAACTTTATCAAGGAGCAGTTAAGAAAAGAGTATTTGCTCGGGTATCGCCACAGCATAAAAACCGCATCGTTAAAGTACTGAAAAAACGCGGGCACATAGTAGCTATGACCGGTGATGGGGTTAATGATGCCCCGGCTTTAAAAGCGTCTGATATTGGTGTAGCTATGGGTATTACCGGAACCGAAGTGAGTCGTGAGGCCTCAGCCATGATTCTGGCGGATGATAATTTCTCTACCATAGTAAATGCAGTGTACGAAGGTCGGGCCATCTATGATAATATAAGGAAGTTTATCAGATATCTTTTAGGCTGTAATATTGGTGAAGTTCTGGTAATGTTTATTGCCACCCTGCTGGGTATGCCCCTTCCGTTTTTGCCCATTCAAATCCTATGGATTAATCTGGTTACTGATGGTTTGCCGGCTATGGCCCTGGGATTAGAACCGCCAGAACCGGGAATAATGCGGCGCCAACCGCGACCGCGTACTGAAGATATATTTGCCCGGGGGCTGGGAACCATGATTTTTAAACGGGGGATATATATTGCCGTAGTAACCCTGCTGGCTTTTACCTTAGGCTTGGCCGTAAGCCGGTATTATGGATCAGAAAATCTTGCTGCTGCTCGTACCATTGCTTTAACTACCCTGGTATTTGTCCAGTTATTTTATGTTTTTGAGTGCCGCTCCGAACGGTTTTCTCCATTTGAACTGGGCTTTTTCGGTAACCGCTTTTTGATTTTTGCCGTTGTCTGCTCGGTGTTTATGCAATTATTAATAATTTACCTCCCCTTTTTCCAGCATGTATTTAAGACCGTACCTCTTGACGGCTGGCAGTGGACCTTAATACTTCTTATTAGCGGGTTCAGGCTATTATGGAAATTTATATTGTATACCTGGCAGAGACTTTTCCTTTCAGGTTTCGAATATGGTAAAATTAATGCTTAGCAGGACAATAAAATAGACACTGAATATACTGAAATTTTTATGAAAAACACTGAATGACTCAATTGCAAAACCCATATTTGAATGCATAATAGTGAATATGAGGTCGATAGTGTTTCAATTTTATATTCTGGAATTTCGAATTATTGTAGAAATGTTCCGGTTTATCTTTATTTCCATCTATTATGAACCAGCATATTTCATAATGATTCTGGAGTAATATACGTAGAGACAGTATCTATTACTTTGTACAGCAGAACTATAATTAAAAATATCAGTGTCCTTCATATTTTTTCAGTGCATTCAGTGTCTAATATTACCAGGGGGTTAGTTATGGAATTTACCAAAATGCACGGATTGGGCAATGATTTTATCCTAATGGAAGCCCCTTCATGGGAAGAAGCCGGTTATTACCAGAATTATGCCAGCTTCTTGTGCCATCGAAATTTTGGGGTCGGTGCTGATGGACTCGTCATTACCGGACCAGATACGGAAATGGATATTTTCATGCGCATTTTTAATCCTGATGGTTCCGAACCGGAAATGTGTGGTAATGGGATTCGTTGTGTAGCCCGCTATGCCCATGACCATGGCCTGGTGAATACCAACCATATCAGGGTAAGAACCCTGGCCGGGCCCAGATATCCTGAGCTTATTCTCAACAACCAGCAGGTAGAAGCTATAAAAGTGGATATGGGGGAGCCGGAATTTAAAAGAGAAAATATTCCCGTAAAAGGAGAAGGCAGCAACATCGGCCTAAGGCTGCAGGTAAACAGTCAGGAGTTTATAGCTACAGCTGTTTCCATGGGCAATCCCCACTGTATTATTTTTGTCGATGAAGTGGATAAGACCCTGGTTAGCACCTGGGGACCGTTATTGGAAGTCCATGAAATGTTTCCCGCCCGGACCAATGTGGAATTTGTCCAGGTAATAAATAATGAAGAAATAATTATGTCGGTATGGGAAAGAGGGACAGGCCTAACTTTAGCCTGCGGTACCGGTGCCTGTGCCAGCCTGGTAGCCTCCGCCCTTAATAATGGAACTGGCCGTAAAGCCACGGTACACTTACCCGGCGGGGACCTGCTCATAGAGTGGTCGGAAACAAATAACCACGTCTACATGACCGGCCCGGCGGTAGAAGTGTTTACAGGCAGGTTAATTATAGACACTGAAGACACTGATAATTAATAATAAATAATATCATAGGCTACAGGAGGTTTTAGCTATGAAGGAAAACAAGGCTATGCAAAATTTGCCCCCGTATTTATTTGCTCGTATTGAACAGAAGATTGCTGACGCCAAAGAAAAAGGAATAGACATAATAAACCTGGGTATAGGTGATCCCGACCAACCTACTCCCACTCACATAATTGACCGCATGGCTACTGCCATTTACGATACACCCAACCACCAGTACCCCACTTCTGTTGGTTTACTTGAGTTCCGCCAGGCAATTGCCAACTGGTACCAAAAACGCTTTGGGATAACTCTAGACCCTAAAACCGAGGTAGTATCCCTGCTGGGCTCCAAAGAGGGAATAGCCCATATTTCCTCCGCCTACCTGGACCAGGGCGATGTTAACCTGGTACCCGATCCGGGCTATCCGGTATATGGAATTGGTACCCTGTTGGCTGGTGGAGAGCAGTACATAATGCCACTTAAAGAGGAAAACGGATTCCTGCCAATATTAGAAGATATCCCATCTGATATAGCTCAAAAGGCTAAAATAATGTTTTTAAATTATCCTAATAATCCCACCGGTGCAGTTGCCGGTTTAGACTTTTTTAAAAAAGTAGTCGAGTTTGCTAAAACCAACGATATCCTGGTCTGTCATGATGCCCCCTATACGGAAGTAGCCTTTGATGGCATTAAACCGGTAAGCTTTTTGCAAGCTGAAGGAGCCAAAGATGTAGGTATTGAATTTCACTCCTTGTCCAAAACTTATAATATGACCGGATGGCGCCTGGGCTGGGCGGCAGGTAATAAAGACGCTATAGAAGTCCTGGGACGATACAAATCCAATATCGATTCCGGAGTTTTTCAGGCTATTCAATATGCCGGAATTGAAGCTCTTAGTGGACCCCAGGATAGCATAGAAAAAATGCAGAGATTATATGGAGAAAGAAGAGACGCCTGTGCTCGTGGCCTTACCCGTCTGGGGTGGCAGGTTAACCCCCCTAAGGCCAGTTTCTATTTCTGGGTCCCAGTACCTCGTGGCTTTACCTCGGCTTCATTCGCGGAACTGGTCCTGGAAAAAGCCGGCGTTATCGTAACTCCTGGTAATGGATATGGGCAATATGGCGAAGGCTATTTTCGAATTGCCTTGACCGTTGATAAAGCAAGAATTGATGAAGCGTTTGACCGGTTGGAAAAAGCGCTGGGAAAGGTAGAGTTGTAAACTAATGGTAAGAAGTATGACCGGCTTTGGCCGGGGTCAAACTAATGATTGCGGTTACAGTGTTAATTGTGAAATAAAAGGAGTTAACCACCGCTATTTTGACCCTTTTATCCGTATATCCAGACGCTACAGTTTACTGGAAGACCGTATTAAGGAGGAATTGCGCAAGTATGTCAGCCGGGGTCGGCTGGAAATTAACATTAATATTGAGAAAACCGAAGAATCCAGGAGAAATATCAAGGTTGACAAAGATTTAGCTATAGCTTAT
>CAZAZH010000112.1:4797-6331 GCA_964489585.1 uncultured Syntrophomonas sp. | reverse complement strand
CAGTTCAGCAGAAATCGCATGGGTTACCGTAAGCCCAATGTATTCCTGGGAGCTGTTTCGCCCATGGATAAGCATGGTTATTTTTCTTTATCATTGTGTACTGTACTGGAGAAAGATTTTGTTGAAAATGCTGATATGGTAATTATGGAGGTTAATCCTAACCTGCCTCGGACCTTTGGCGATACTCATGTACACATTTCTCAGATAGACTACCTGGTAGAAGTAGATGCACAAGTACCTACTCTAGACCAGCCGGTTTTGACTGAAAAGGATTTATTAATAGGAAATTATGCCGCTGATCTGGTAGAGGATGGTTCCACCATACAGATTGGTTTCGGTAACATAACGGGAGCAATTGCCCAATGTCTAAGTGATAAAAAGGATTTGGGCGTACATTCGGAGATGTTTACCGACTCGATTTTAAGCCTGTATGAAGCGGGTGTTATTACTAATCGCAAAAAGACCCTGTGGAAAGATAAATTTGTTACTGATGCAGCTCTTGGAAGCAGGAAGCTATATGATTTCCTGGATGAAAACATGGCGGTGGAATTCCACCGGGGTAGTGTAGTAAATGATCCTGCCATTATAGCTCGTAATAATAAGATGGTTTCCATAAATGCAGCTTTACAAATGGATCTTACCGGGCAATGTTGTGCGGAATCGTTTGGTCTACAGCTTTACAGCGGAACTGGGGGTCATAAAGAATTTATAACTGGTGCTGTGGATTCTCCCGGGGGGAAGTCTATTCTAGCTTTTTACTCGTCGGCCAAGGGTGACAGTATCTCTCGTATAGTACCCTGGTTTGAACCGGGTACTATTGTTACTACCTCTCGCATAGATGTTGATTATGTGGTTACTGAATATGGAGTAGCTTGTTTGCGGGGACGATCAGTCAGAGAAAGGGTAAAGGAGCTAATTAATATAGCTCATCCTAATTTCCGGGATGAACTAAGGTTTGAAGCTAACCGCAATATGATTTGGTAGTAAACCGGGCCCTGGGACGCGGGGTTCCTATTGTAATAGTAGGTACTGGCCTCATCGCCCGCATGGACCAATTCGCTCGCTGGAATGCAGTGCTGGAGAAGGTGGCAGGTGTGATGATTATTTTGGTTGGCGGGTATTTTGTGTGGATAGCGTAAAGGCATAAGAAAAAGAGAGCCGGTGCTGAACTAATTGTCAACCCCGGCTCTTTTTTAATTCTTATACGTAAGGTGCTTTATATTATAGGTTTATAACTCTTACCTGTGCCACCTGACGAACAGCACCTCCGGGCTCGGGGGCGTTTTCAAATGCTTCGGCAGCTACACATATTTCACCGTAGTCGCCGGTTTGGCTGATGAGGTTACCGCTTACTTCTACGGTTATCTCGGTAGAACTAACTCTAGTTACTGTACCCAGGGTGAGGCCAGTAAACAGCCCTTTCAGAGTAATGTAACTGCTCAGGTTCGTATCCTTAAAAGTTCCTGCTGAATACGGATTAGTAGGAACTGTCAGGGTAAAGGTTTGGTTAAAGCTAGAGCTTGCATTTACCGAA
>CAZAZH010000112.1:0-4697 GCA_964489585.1 uncultured Syntrophomonas sp. | reverse complement strand
TTACATAATAGGCCACTACCTGATTATTTGCATCATATGCTGCGATAGCGTAGCCATAGTTGCCCGGGTCTTTAGCTACTGCCACTCCAGTGTCTCCCACCGGCACTTCGACACCACTAGTTGCCTCTGCCTCAGCCAGGTTTGCAAAAGTGGTTTCCCTTTCTGTAGTTGTATATGCCTTTATGGTAGCTATAGTCTTACCGGTAGCCGTATCCATAGCTACCTTTTGGGCTGTATTTACTGTGTAGGCTATTTTTCCGTATCCACAGTTAACTGTATCAACATTGTAATCAATACCTTTAACCATAACCGGTATGGGGAGATTTATAAACGTAGATTCGCTTTCCTGGTTACCTTCGAGAGTGGTGGTAATGTATATACCCTCAACACCAGGAGCAAAACCGCCCGGGATAACTATTTTTGGCGGGAAGTAACCGTCATTTCCTAACATTTCGGCTGTTCCTGATCCCAGGAGAACACCATCATCATCGTATACCGTTACTACTGCACCGAGGGGAATAACTATCGGATAATCTTGTGTTCTTACCCAATCATCACCGGTAGCATTGTTGACTGTGATAATCCAGTCTGCTTTTGGTGGAGGACTTTCATCAAATAAATAGCGCCCAATAGTATGAGGACTGGTACCCTGATCCTCATAGGCTACAATAACTTTGCTGTTCATGCTGGTCATAGCAGGATACAACTGCTCTCCTGTAACGGATGCGATATTCTTGATACTGCCCGCAGGGGTGCCGTCAGGATAGAGCATTCTGGCCTTGATATCATTATCCAGGCTTTTATCCTGCCAGGCAATAAGATAATGATCATAAATAGAAGCTAAACTGGGGCAGGTCTCCTGATTGGAGCTATCAGTGATAGTCAACTCGTCACCCAGAACCATGGTAGGTGTATCATTTACAAACGTAGTACCCACAAACCTGGCCATGATATCAAAGTTTCCGTCTCGTTGATCCTGCCAGGCCACCAGGAACCTGTACTCGCTGTTATAATCGTAAATCGGAATAACTGCTCCTGACCCCTGTATTCCGTTACCCGAGGGAATGGGAACAGGATTAGTTATATAACCTTCGCCGATCAAGATTCCTTTCAGGTTATTCCCGTCATTAAA
Organism: uncultured Syntrophomonas sp.; assembly: GCA_964489585.1. Taxonomy (GTDB): domain Bacteria; phylum Bacillota; class Syntrophomonadia; order Syntrophomonadales; family Syntrophomonadaceae; genus UBA4844. The sequence continues at coordinate 3,565 of CAZAZH010000112.1, read as the reverse complement.
CACTACCAGGTATTCGCCGTTATTACAAGCTACAGCGGGGTCATACTGGTTTCCTGCTCCCTGGTTGAACGAAATAGGCTCATCCAAATTAGGAGTATTATCGTTAAAGGTAATGAAGCGCCCCATTATAGTACTATCGGATGAGCTATCTCCTTCCTGCCATACGACCAGGGGACCACTATAATAATAAGCTATATTTGGTTTAAACTGAGGCTTGTTGTTTTCATCAGCATAGACAGTAAAACTAGTACCCTCTAAACTCCCCTCAGAGGGGTTTACTAGCTGGCCGCGTATAGCCGGGGTATCGCCTTGATCAGACCAGAGTACCAGGTAATTCATACTGTTGGGATCTACTGCTACTACCGGTTCCCGATTAACCCCTGAGCCAGAAATGGTGAACTCAGGGCCTTGTGAGCTACCGTCAGTGGGCCAAAGTTGTCCGCAGATAAACGAGTTATTCCCTTCATACTTCTCATAAACTATCAAATAATTTTGACATTCTTCGTTATAGGCAAGGCTTGGAGCAGCCTGGCTGCCGGCTATGGTTATAGTATAAGCAAAAATAACCACATCGCTGTCAGTCATGCCATCCTTGGTTGCATAAGCCTTAATAGTGGTAGTTTATTCAACACCTATATGCTCGCTGTATTCCATCCGATTATTGTGGTAGTGGCAGATTTATAGTGTATGCAAAACTAACTACGTCACTATCTGTCATGCCATCCTTGGTTGCATAAGCCTTAATAGTGGTAGTTTCTTCAACACCTATAAGCTCGCTGTATTCCATCCGATTATCATTGTTGTTATCGCTCGGGTTAGAGCCATCAATTGTGTAGTAGATAGTTGATCCCACGGTATCACAGCTTAAAGTAACGCTTTGGGCTTGATTATATGTTCCAGGTGTTAGACTAACAGTTGGTGGTGCAACTTGTGGTGGTGGTGGCGATAAATTTATAGTGTAATCAAAACTAACCACATCACTGTCACTCATGCCATCCTTAGCAGCATAGGCCTTAATAGTAGTGTTAAGGTTAATGTTTAAGAGTGCGCTAAAAATCGCTCGAGTGAGACTGGTTTTTGGGTCGTTGCCATCGGTAGTATAGTAGATAGTAGCCCCTTCAGTAGTAGTGCTCAGTCTGACTGTTATAGCTAGATTAAAGTCCCCTGGTAGTGGATCGGCAGTTGGCATAGCGACCTGCAATAGATTAATAGTATAGGTAAAAGTAACTACATCACTGTCAGTCATACCATTCTTGGTAGCATAGGCCTTAATAGTAGTGTTAACGTTAATATTTAACAGTGTGCTAAGTACCTCCCGAGTGCTGCTGTTTTTCGGATCGGTGCCATCAATGGTAAAATAAATGGTAGCCCCTTCAGTAGCACTGCTTAAGCTGATGTTTAGCGGTTGGCTATAGATACCAGATAAGAAATTGGCAACTGGCGCAGCAACCCGCGTTATAACCGGTACACTACCGCCACTACCGCTACCTCCTCCGGAGGATATGCCGGTAGGAATTTGTGTTGCCAGGTTAAGTGCCTGGTTAAGGGCATTATTTAAAGTAGGTAATAGATATCCATGTTCATAATCGGATTCGTGTTCCTGTTCGTTTTCGTGGTTATCACCCTGTTGTCCCCCCAGGTTATTCTGTATATCACCTCCCCGTTCTAATACCCAACCGCGCTGCCGGGACCACTCTCTGGCTTCAGAAGGGCTCATGAGGCCTGGAGGAGAGGGGGGATTTCCCTGCCGGTTTATACCCGAACTTTGTCCTGGAGATAGGGTTTGGGTCTGTCCACCGCTGCTTAAGTCACCATCCCCTGCTAAAATGGTCATACCGCAATGAGTACTGCTTACAGTATTACTCCAGAAGGTGCCTCTAATAGCGGCTACTCCCCAGGGCATGTCTACTTTTACCTTGACTTTTTTCTTTTCAGCAGTTTTATACCAGGGCTCAGTCGCCTTTTTGGCAGCTACCAGATCAAAGTTTTTATCTCTGCTGGCTAAAAGATTGTACCTGTTTGTATCGGCAGTTTTGTTCTCTTCCGTACTGCTGGTGTATTTACTGGCTAATGCTCCAAATATTGTTCCGTTTTTAAGTTCCAGTTCTAAATCATCTACTGCAGTTCCCGAGGTCCCGTCGCTTTTAATGTAAGTTCTTCCTTTAGCTGACTTAATAATTAATTCACTGTTACATTTTAATAGTATACCGCTACCATCAGGGTAAATTAGTTCTGCTTCTCCATCTTTTCCGGTGGTAATAGTGTCTCCGGCTTTAACTATGCTGGTGCTTGTCATAGGTTGGGTTTCATCATTTCCGGCTCTTTTTAGTCTTACATCTCCGCTTTTTACTTTAAGTTTACCGTTTAACACTGTCTGGTTTAAACCGGGGTCTTTAGTAATTAATATACTCAGGGCTTTAGCCAGATCGCCTCGGGCAAACGATTGCTCAGGATATATTTTGCTGCCGTCCTTGCTTATCATTCCTGCAGCCAGGGCATTAGCCATAGATGAGGCAGCCCAGTGGCTCTTATCCATATCATCTAATGAAGGAAAATCTAAACTGGCATCTAAATCGCTGGATAGCCTTAAGAACAGGCTTATGCCCTGTGCCCTGGTTAAAACAGCTTCGGGTTGGTAGGTATTATCAGGGAATCCGGTTATGTAGCCTGCCTGGGATGCAGCATTTATGTATCCTGCCGCCCAATGACTGTTATCTACATCGCTGAAGCCGCTCTGTACAGCGTTTGTGGCATCTAAACCCTTAACCAGGCACAACAAAGTTGCCGCCTGGGCCCGGGTCAGTCCTTCCGTCGGATGGAAGCTACCATCGGGAAAGCCGCTGATTAGACCCCTTTTAGCCATATAGTTTATATATATGGCATTGGAGTCACTGCTGCTAACATCATTAAATGATGGAACGATCACCTTTTGCCCGCTATCAACCGGAGCAGCCGCGGCAATTCCCGTTAATATCAGCAAAAGCAAGAAGGTAAAACTGCAGATAAAAATGTTCTTTACTGACCTGTGCATTATACACACCCTTTCTAAATGTAATTTTTAAATCTATTTCCGAATAATTCCTAACGTAATTATTCTTTATCAAAACAACTAATCCTGCAATAAAAATATGTAATACATTGTAAAATATAGACCATTATATTCGTGTCAAAGATTATTGCAACCGTACTATTGCCTTGTTCCCAGCCAATGCTCGGTTACATCTCCATAAATCCGATAGCTATTTTCCAGTATAAAGTCCCAGGGCAGGTCGGGGTATATACCGTAATCCTCTAAATATTCGATATAGGGCTTACCCTGCAGGTCTTCACCCGGTAAGATAGCATCATTTATTCCATCAAAATTTACTATCGGGACGCCGGTGCGCTCACATATTTCCCGGTCGAAAGTCGGCGCTGCCTTTACCCATTTACCGTTTAGAAAAATAGAGTTATACATATGAGGAAAGAAAACGTTGGTTTGCATCATTTGCACCGCTTCCGGTGGGGATTTATGATTACGTATCGAAACCAGTAAAAGCCCGCAGGGAATTCCTGCTGCCCGGCA
>CAZAZH010000111.1:0-6336 GCA_964489585.1 uncultured Syntrophomonas sp. | reverse complement strand
TTATTCCACTGCAGCTATGGCAAAAACAACGTAGGTTTCGTAAACCTGAGCCAATATTTTTATTGGATAAGGTTTATTATTACGGAACTTCAAGTCAGCTCCGCCCCAGGATACGGTTGCATCACGGTTTACAGGTAAATAACTGATGCGCAGGCTGTGAGGATGTCGTTCTACAACCTGTAGTTGCGATTCCAGCACGCTATTATAAAGGGTACTGGAGGTCTGACATACTCCTCCACCAATTCCTGGTACTAAACGGTTACCTGCGATAACAGGTGCATATTGGTATCCTGCCTGGGTAGTTCTTCGACCTACTGTTTGATTAAAAGAAAGAATCTCCCCAGGGTTTACAATAATACCATTTAATTTATTACAAGATAATAAAATATTTTGATTACGTGGCACCGCACTGTTGGCAACACTGGTAAAATACCCGGCCACAATATTTTCCGCTGGCCATAATTGAGCAAAAACAGGAATATCGGCCAACGTTCCCCAGCGCGGCAGGTTAGCTGGTAATTGTGGAGGCTCTGGAGAGGCAAAATCCGGGTCAGGACCCTGGTAATCCCAACTACGTAAAATAACTGCTCCCACCCGGGAATTATAATTTATTTGATAGCCCAATTGTTCGGCTACAAAGCGCATGGGTAAATAGAACTCGTCGAGTTGGATATTGCTTATCTCTTCTTTCTGAATCTGAGCAGGTGGAAGCCGCCAATAATCGCCTTCTTCTAGAATGAACTCCTGCGATCCCTTTCTAAGTAGTAGTCGAGTATCAATAACCTCAATTTGAGCTCCGAATATAAGGCTACAATCATTTAATGAGATTACTGATTTTGCAGTGGGGTCAATAAAAGCAGCATATTCGAGAGGGGATTTTTGACCATCTAGATAAACCTCGATGGTTCGGAGAATTATGGATGAAACCGGTACTTCCTGGGGCTCTTCCTGGTATTCAATAATTTCTGCCGCTATTACGGGGGTAGCGTACAAAAAACTTAAAGTAATTAATAAAACCGTAACTATCAAACTTTTAAAATTTTTCATAACTCTCTCCTTAAACATATAGAATTACTATCATGTTTATTGAGTTTTCTTTTACATATGACAGTTTAAGGAAAGTTTTAACAGGAGAGAGCCTATTTTAAAACTAAAACTTCAGAAAAAAACAAACCCGGGGGCTATGAACCCCCGGGATTTGTTTTCTATTAAGAACTAACCGCGGATCTAACCTGTTGGATATCTTTGCTGTCAGCCTGGGTTGCAGGTTTATAAAATCCTTTGGATTCTGCCATCTGATATAACTGGTATTGGAACTGTTCATCTGAGTTTCTAATCTGCTGCAAAGTCTGACGTAATTGCTGATTCGAACATTCACTAATACTGCTTGAATAGGTAGTTAAACTACTCTTTATCATAGAAAGAATATCATTTACCATTTCTTTGTCGCCCATATGCTGCATTTTTTCATCTCCTTATCCCAAAAATGATAATAATTTCTGCCGCGTTTGCGAAGCAGATTGAGCTGACTGCTGAAACATTTGTCTAATTTGCGGATCTTGGACCTGAGAAGCAAAGAAGTTTAATTTCTTTTCAGCATTTTCGTGGGAACCAATTAAATGTCTAAGGGTCTGCAATTCCATCTGATTAATGTTCATTCTTCGCTGCTCCTTTCATTAATTTTTTTGAGCACAGTATTATGTTGCCTCAATTTAATCTATCTATACCTTCCAGTGATTATTAGATCGGGAATTACATCAGGTTGGAACAATTTACATAGAGGTATATGCAACTGGGAAAAGAACCATTTATATTAGTGGTCTGGTAGCTAGTGGACTTATGAGTAAGATAATGTAATTTGTCCTAAAAAAAGAAATCAAATTAAAGGTTTTAAGTTCAAAGGAGGTATTTTATGAAGAAAAGAACTTTAGCAGTGATTATGGTATTTGTCTTTACACTGGGTCTAATGCTCACACCAGTTAGAACTATTCTTGCTGATCCCATTATTAAAGTCATTTCCGATCCTATTCAGTATCTAGATAATTTCAACAAGACAGAATCCTGGGATTCGGCCAGCGGCACCGGGGAAAACTTATTTACTGAAAGTAATAGCAACCAGCCAATACTAACTTTTCCCAGTGGTGAAAGCATAACTATACCGCCCCAGCCTATTACAAATGTTGACCCCACTTCCGAACCAGATATTCAGACGCAGGCAGTAACGCAGACAAAGAGCACCAATCAAGAAACTGTTAACAAGAAAGCGGATTTGCCTCAGGTAAAAGCATTCCGGGAAATATATAACGATAGTCCTGCCCAAGCTTTGGTAGGGCGAGCTATCTGGTATATGAATTATGGATATATGGTTTATGGACATAAAAAATATTGGGATACCGGTTACATAGATTGTTCCAATTTTGTTTCTCTAGTTTACAAGGATTTTGGTTACAATATTACTTCTGCAGCGCGTAAATATAATACAGTAGGTCGACCGGTAAGCGGAGTATATAGCAAACGCCAGTCGGGCAGTACTACAAAGTATATGCTGGTAGGTGTGGATAAGCTTAAGCCGGGAGATGTTCTAACCTTTTGGAAAGAAGATAGTGCCGGAAAACGCTATATTGGTCATGTAGCTATCTATATGGGAAAACTAAATGGTAAGCCAACTATAATACATACCGTTAAAGGCTATCCTACCGCTATTGGTATAACCACCAGTTTTACTTACTGGTATGGCGAACATTTTAACGGTGCCCGTCGGGTACTGGGTACTGCAGCTTATTCATCTAAAACTGCTTATAACGCAACAGGACCAGTTATACCGGCAAAATATCAAATGAGGCCTGGCCCGGTAATAATGCCAGGTTATTTAAACAATGGATTCTAGAACCAGTGGTTCATATTTGAATTTTACCTCCTAAAATAAGTGTGAGTGGTTTAATCAAGGAAATTATCAGAATAGTTAGTCAAAACAATATTTTTCCAGTATAATTAAACTAACAAGAACTCTTATTTTGGGAGGTGACAACTTTTGTCCATCTTTCGACCGTTACCAGGGCCGGGTGACCCCAACCATTACCAGGTAGCTAGTATACATGTCATTTGTCCTCATTGCCAGAACCAAACATTTTACCAGAGCAGGGTCCAGTGCAATATCCATGAACCGACTTATAGCGAACGCGGATATATAGGTAAGATGGCTACAGCACTTATTTGCAGCCGATGTAGTCTGATGTTATACTTTACCAAAAAACCGGAGAAAACCCTGGGATAATTAAAAATCTATACTAAACTCAGAAGGCTCTAACAGCTTATCGGCTATTAGAGCCTTTTGTATGACACAGTGACACGGGGGGACACAGGGGGACACAGGGGGACACAGGGGGACGTTATTGGTGTGTCATTATGCTCTCTTGACGATGTTGAAACCGACGCTAGTCAGACGGGATATTTGTCTAATATCTTCCGGAAATAATTTGCGAGTGAATTATGAATACATTGTTACTGAAAAAGACAAACTAGGCAAAAATAAAGAAAGGATGGGAGACATGGCTTTACTGGGTGATCCCTTTGTAGCTAACATACCCCGCCCGCTATCTAACGAGGAATTAATACAAGCATTAAGGGTTGATATTGCAGGTGAATTGGAGGCAATAATCGGCTACGAAGCACATATTATGGCCACTACTGATGAAAGGGTAAAAAAGGTATTGACCCACATTGCCAATGAAGAACGGCGCCACGTGGGTCAGTTACAGCAACTTCTATTTGTTCTTAATCCGGGCGAACAGCAATATTTTGACCAGGGGCTACAGGCCATTCAACAACAGCAGTCCCAGAATTTCCAAATGCCCATGCAATAAAACAAACGGGGCAGCCCGGTACTTAAGCCTAATCTTGATTTTAAAAACATTGCTTATTTCTTAGTCGCTGAGTGCCGGGTTACCCTTATAAATAACCGAAAAAACTTTTCGATTAATTCCTCATATATACCTGTTGAGCTCATTTGCCTGGCTTGACACGGCATATTTCTTACTCTCCTTTGTTTATTACGTGAATAATACAATAAAAACGTCCACCTGTGTCCGCGGATGAGGTAGCAAAATATTTTAAAATTTGTTTGACTATTATTGACTATTAGTCAAACAGGTATTATACTGCCAATAGGAGTACATGTAAATTCCAAACTTACATCGAAGACCAGATGGCCATGGTCAACTACAGTTTTGCTTGTTTTTGACTTTTAAAAAAGATTAAGAAGGGGGTTTGTCAAATGGCAAAAGCTTTAGGTATTGATTTAGGTACGACTAATTCAGCCGTTGCCGTTATGGAATCCGGTAACCCGGAAGTTATTACTAATGCGGAGGGAGCTCGCACTACTCCTTCCGTAGTTGCTTTCAAAGGTGAGGAGCGGTTGGTGGGACAGATTGCCAAAAGGCAGGCTGCACTTAATCCAGAGAACACCTTTTATTCGGTGAAAAGATTTATGGGGCGGCGTTTTTCCGAGGTGGCCGACGAGAGAACCCTGGTTCCTTATAAAGTAGTAGCCGGCAATGATGATGCTGTTCGTTTTCAAGTAAATAATAATATGATATCGCCCGAAGAAATATCGGCTCTGGTACTTAAAAAACTGGTGGAGGATGCTTCCCGTTATCTGGGGGAAAAGATTAATGATGTAGTAATTACCGTACCCGCTTATTTTAATGATGCTCAGCGTCAGGCTACCAAAGATGCCGGGAAAATTGCGGGACTAAATGTTTTGCGCATTATTAACGAGCCTACGGCGGCAGCCCTGGCTTATGGTCTGGACAGTAAAAACAACCAGACTATCCTGGTCTTTGATCTGGGGGGCGGCACTTTTGATGTATCTATTCTAGAAGTAGGCGATGGTGTCTTTGAGGTAAAATCCACCAATGGTAATACTCACCTGGGTGGTGACAATTTTGATAAACGGATAGTAGACTGGCTGGCAGATGAATTTAAAAAAGACTACGGTATTGACCTGCGCAAAGATAAGCAATCGCTGCAGCGTTTGACCGAGGCAGCGGAGAAAGCCAAGGTGGAATTATCCAGTATGACCGAAACGCAAATTAGCCTGCCCTTTATTACTGCGGATGCTGATGGCCCCAAACATCTGGATATGAAATTAACCCGGGCCAAATTTGAAAACTTGATTCATGATTTAGTAGAAGAACTACGAGTACCGGTAGAAAATGCTCTGAAAGATGCCCGTTTGACCAAACAGGATATTGAAGAAGTTATTCTGGTCGGTGGTTCCACCCGGGTTCCGGCGGTACAAAAACTGGTCAAGGATTTGACCGGTAAAGAGCCTAACATGGGGGTAAACCCGGATGAAGTAGTTGCAGTAGGAGCAGCTATTCAGGCCGGAGTCTTGTCCGGGCAGGTTAAAGACGTAGTCCTTTTGGATGTTACCCCGCTCTCTCTAGGAGTTGAGACCATGGGGGGAATCATGACCCGGATTATTGAAAGGAATACTACTATCCCGGTCAGGAGAAGTGAAGTGTTTTCCACTGCCGAAGATAACCAACCGGCTGTAGATATTCATGTTCTGCAAGGTGAAAGAGAATTAGCACGGGATAACCGTTCCTTAGGTCAGTTCAAACTGGACGGAATTGCGCCGGCTATGCGGGGAGTTCCCCAGATTGAAGTTACTTTTGATATTGATGCTAACGGTATTCTAACCGTTAATGCCCGGGATAAATCAACCGGCAAGGAGCAAAAAGTTACTATCAGCAATTCTTCCAATTTAGATAAAGCTGAAATAGACCGAATGATTGAAGACGCAAAACGCTACAGCGAGGAAGACCACAAGAGAAAACAGGAAGCTGAAGCTCGCAACCACGCTGATGGGATATGCTATAATTCCGGCCGTCAGCTAGAAGCCCTGGGCGAAACAGTATCATTGGCCGACAAAGAGAAGGCCCAGGAGGTTATCAACCGCCTGCGCCAGGCCCTGGAAGAAAAAGCTCCGGTGGACCAGATTCAGACTATGGTACAGGAGCTGGAGGATATCATGCAGGGACTGGAACCTGTTACTACTGCAGATGCTACTCAGGCAACCGGTGATTCCGAGGTAATTGATGCTGAATTTGATGAAAACTAAGCCCTAAAAGGGGGTCAGGAGGCTTAAGATATGGCAGTAACCTTTCGCGACTATTACGAGACCCTGGGTGTGCCTCGTGATGCTGATGAAAAGAAAATAAAAGCTGCATACCGCAAACTAGCTCGTAAATGGCATCCTGACCTGCATACAGGTAAGGATAAGGAACGAGCGGAGGAAAAATTTAAAGAGATTAATGAGGCTTATGAAGTATT
>CAZAZH010000110.1:0-6571 GCA_964489585.1 uncultured Syntrophomonas sp. | reverse complement strand
TCTGCCTCTTGCCTTAGTCGATATTTGTCGACTTTTGCGTCACTTAAATACATGGCCAGCAGTCCATGAACAATAGTTTTGTCAAATACCGGTAGAGGTGTGGTGGTAGCTGCAAGGAGGGAGTTTTTTACGAAAAGGGATAAACGCTCAATCATTTCTTCTTCATCCTGATAGTAAAAAGTGAAATTAAGATCCCCGCCCTGGCGGTCTTCTTCCTGGTCGATAAAATAATCCAGCAAAATGTGAAGACCGCATATCCAGGGAAAATAGGCCGACATAATCTGGTTTTTGGCTCCGGTGCTACCGCCCTTATGGGCGGCCAGGGTAAAGAGAGCAAAGATGGCCAGGGTAGAACCGCTAGCAGCAGCAAACTCCTGCCACAAAACCCCGGGGTAAATGTTTAAATTATCATTACACCATGCCTGCAGTACCTGTTCGCGTCGCTCCTGGTGCAGGTGTTTTTTTACCTGCAAATCCGTATACCAGCGGGCTAACTTAATTATCTCCGGATAAACTTTCGCATAAGAGGGCAGTTGTTGCACACAGTTGCGACACTCGTTTACCAGTTGCATGAGGTACCTGCTATCATTCTTATAAGGATAATAAAGGTAGTAATCATTTGTACTGCTACCCGGGGTTAGGGCATCAAAAAGGGACAGATGCAACTGTTCAAAGGCTTTTCCATCAGTACTCCCGGCCCGATCACAAAGGTTATCCAGATAGTCGCAAATAGTCTGGTAGGCAACAATCAGTCGCACGGTTAGGTATTCCATAGACCCGCAATTTACTGCATAGACTGCCCCGCCATGACAATGAAAATCCTTGGCATGCAGACTAGCCAGAGCCTGTTTTCTAAGCTCGGAGTCCTTACATTGAGCGGCTTGATTTTCCCAGTATTTAAGTAGCTTTTTCACCTGGGGCAAGGTTTTAAATATATAATGAGACAATATGCCGGAGCGAGTCTTATAACGCACCGGCAAAACTGTAGGCGCAGTATCGGTTGCTTCCAGCCAGGCTTCCGTCATAGTTCCTCCTTGATAGGGAAATAATAGACGCGGATCACGCGGATTATTTAGGGATTTACGCGGTTTCTCTTTTATCAATATAACGTGCCGTAAGGATGTAGGGGCAGACCCGTGTGTCTGTTCGGCCGGCCGCTAACCCCGGGCCATAACTACAAACCCGCGGGCGAACACATGGTTCGCCCCCACGCCTGCCGACTGATGACTGACCCCTTACTCCTCACACCTTATACTACTGGCGGGGTGTCGTAGGTTACCGGAGACATAGCCAATGGAGGAATAACGCTAAAATCCGGGCTCAGTTTTTTATAATACCCCTCTAAAAGGTAACGGCTCAGGGACTTTATCTCCTCAATAACAGCAGTTTGGGGGAATTCCTCCAGCAAGTTTAATCCCAGCTCCAGGTATTGCCGGGAAAGGTAAACCGATTCTTCTAAAGCACCGCTTTCTTCTAATATTTCCTGTACTTGATTAAGCTGTGACGGCTCACCAACACCATTTTGCAGTATATTCCTTAATTTCTCACCCTTCCGGTGATCTTTTAATGCCAGTATTACCGGAAGGGTAATATTTCCCTGGCTTAAATCACTGGCAACCGGTTTACCCAAAAGCTCACTATCAGAGACAAAATCCAGTACATCATCAATTATCTGATACGCATATCCCAGGTATAGTCCGAATTGCTCCAGCATTGTAATCTGCTTCTCAGGAGCCTTACCCAAAATGGCGCCAACGGCGCAGCTAGAGGCAAAAAGACAGGCAGTCTTGCGGTAGGTCTTATCAAAATAATCTTCTTTGCTGAGATTAATGTCAAAAAGTAATCCTAACTGCTTTATTTCTCCAGAACACATGACTTTAATGGTATCAGTTAAATTCTCCATTACTGGTGGTGAATTACACTGGCTGATAAGGTTGAAAGCGGCGGCAAACAGGTAATCTCCGGTCAGCACACTTACCTGATTACCCCAACGCTGGTTCAGGCTGGGTTGGCCCCGGCGCAGTTCCGAGTTATCAATAATGTCGTCATGAACCAGTGAGGCCAGGTGAATGAGTTCTACTGCAACTGCTATATTAATGAGAAGGTTTTCGTCATGAGGATACATGGTTCCACTAAAATAAACCATACGGGGACGCAGCATTTTGCCGCTGTTCTCCGCCAGATAATTTAAAATATGGTCGAATTCGGGGCTACCGCAATACAAAACTTCCTTAAGACGTTTATTTACTTTTTGATCTGGAAAGTTGGAATGATCCATGATGGTATCCGTATTTATGGTAAACACTCCTTTAAAAACCTTAGTACCCTAGTAATTTACCCATACGGACGGGATATAATACCAATTAGCAAGAAAATAAAAGGCTGGTAGCAGACAGTATAGGCATGGCATCAGGTACACAGGGGGACGTTTTTACTGTGTCATCTCTGTCTATGTCCTGTAGTTTGCCCATCCGGCCCAGGGGGGTGTAGGGGCGAACCCGTGTGTTCGCCCGCGGGATGGCGGCTCACTCCTCTCGCCTTACGACCAGCGGTTGACAACCTGATTGCGGGCAAAGTTCTCGATGCTATCATCCAGATGGGATTCTAGGCTAATTCTCCGGCGTTTAGCCATAGCTTTAATAAAATAGTCTACAATCTCAGGGTTTTTGGGCAGTAGAGGCCCGTGCAGGCAGGTACCGATAAGGTTTTTGTAGATGAAGCCTTCCGTACCATCTTCGCCATTATTACCATATCCTTCGATTACCCGACCAAAGGGCTGCAGGTTTTTATCCTCAAAATAGGTACACCCGTAGTGGTTTTCAAAACCTACTACCGTACATTCTTTTCCAGTTACACTGCTGGTAAGAATTAAATTGCCGGTAAGCCGGTCTTTTGCTTTGCGGGTACTAAATTTAAAAAAGCTAAGACCATCTATAATTTTTTCATCAGCATCCATATAAGAACGGCCCAGCAGTTGGTAAGCACTGTCGATAAATAACATAGGAAGTCCGTTTTCCATGGCGTCTTTTAAACCTGCTCCCCGGGATATTAAATCCGGGTAGATTAGTTTAACTTCCCGGTCAGAGCCACCTCCCATATAAATCATGTCAATATTATGGTAGTCCAGCTTACTCCCAAAAGAAACTTTATATATATAAGGTTGTTGTCCATACCACTGCAGGCGCTTTTTTAGGCAAAGGAGGTTACCTCGGTCACCATAAAGGTTCATTAAATCAGGATACATGTGAGCTATTTTAAATTCTGCCATTTTCCCTAACCCCTTTTTATACTATCCCCGGCACATAAACCTGTAACGATTCAACGCTGGGCGCAAGTCAAGAACCGTCCCCCACTTGCGCCTACTTGCGCCTATCCCCGGGCCGGGACCTGAACCGGTATTTTAGCCGAGCGTTTCTGCAGGTCTAATAGTATCTTGCGGCATTCAAATAAAGCGGAATAGGTGCTGAGCAGATAAGTCTTTTCTCCCTCCAGACCGGTAATATGCTCTATAGCCTCTTTCAAATTGGTCTTAATCGCCAGTCTTTCCACGGAATAACCAGCATATTTTACCCGCAAAGCCATATCGCCGCTGCGCAAACCGGAACAAACAATATGCTTTATCCGCTCCTGCTCATCCTCTATTACCTCCATATCAGCATCCCAAATCCAGGATATATCCCGACCATCGCCAGCATTATCATTGAGGGCAAAAAACAGATTTTTAGAGGCATGGTCCTGGATTACGGTAGTAAGGCTTTGATTTAAACCGGTAGGGTTTTTGACTAAAGTTAATACGGCAGGACGACCATTTATATGGAAGATCTCCATTCTTCCCGCCTGGGGCTGATAGTTAGCAATAGCTTTTTGTATGTGCTGCTCATTTATACCCAGCATCCGAGCCGCAGCTACAGCCGCAACTACATTATAGGCATTGTAGAATCCCTGGTAAGGGCTGTTTATTTTTAAATCATCAACCATAAGCTCGATGGCAGGGTTCATTACTAAATTATGTCCGGTAAAATCTGGTTCCGGGTTATGGCTGCCGCATCCTGAACAGTCAAACTGGCCCAGGCCGGCGTAATGGTAACACCGGTACTCCAATTCCTGCCCGCAAATTAAACAATGCCGGCTTTCCCGGCTTTCCCGACTATCATAACTGGTAGCAGTAAAACCAAAATAGAAATGGTTAACAGAATTGAGGTCGCTAAAATGGGCAGTCAGCGGATCGTCAGCATTAAGCAAGAGGTCAATCTTCCGATTATTTACAGCATCTTTTATCATCTTAACGATGTTATCCAGTTCCCCGAAACGGTCTAACTGGTCGCTAAAAAAGTTAGTAATCAAAAGCAAACCGGGGTCTACTTCTTTCAGCAACAGCGGTACGTTAGCTTCATCAGTCTCCAACAGGGCATAGTCAAACTGTTTGTGGCCAATTAAACTTGATTTCTCGATAAAGGCCGTAGTTATCCCGGGAAGCATATTAGCCCCGCTCTTATTATGTACCAGTGCAGCACCAGTTTCGGTTATAATTCGGGCCAGCATGTTACTGGTAGTAGTTTTACCATTGGTACCGGTAACTACAATGATTTTACCCTTAACCTGTGCAGCCAGCTCTTCAAGTATTGCAGGATAGATACGCCGGGCCATTTTGCCGGGGAAACTACTTCCCTGGTTTCCCAGCAAACGGCTTATTGTAATGAGAGTCTTACCAGCTAATAGGGCCAGTATTAAGCGAATCCGATTCATCAGTGTCTCCTTTAGGAACCAAACCATCCCATCAGGTCTTTTACCCGGATACGACGACGCCGGTTCCTAACATCCAATTGCAGGTAAAGCTTTTCTAATTTACGGGCCATATTATGAGAAGAAAGGCTATCTGCCTTTAACAGTGCCTTCTGGCTAAAACTCTGGTAAGTTTCTTTATCATCCAACAATCTACATACGGCCTGAGAAAATTCTGGAATAGAACAGGGAGTAAGATAGCCGTTTACCCCGTCATCAACCATATCCTGTACCCCATAAGCCCGCACTGCTACCACCGGTAAACCTGCGGCCATAGCCTCAATTAGAACCAGTCCTTGAGTTTCGGTTACCGATGAAAAGACAAATAAATCAGCCGAGTAGTACACATTTACCAGAGTGTCAAAAGGCAAGGCCCCGGTAAAAATAACATCCTGCTTAAGGTTTAAGCCCAGCCGCTTCGCATGTTTCTTAAGTTCTCCCTCCATTGGCCCCTGAGCCGTTATGACCAAACTGGTATCAGGTGCCTGCTGGTGTATTTCTTTAAATGCATCCAACAGGAAGTCCAGATTTTTTTCTTTGGTCAAACGCCCTACAAATAATAATATCCGGTTCTTTTCCGGTATACTATAATTCTTTCGCAACCATTGTCGGTCTCCCTGGTTAAATTTTTCTATGGGAACACCGGTAGGTATTACTGACCGAGGAGTTATGATATTTAACTCGGTTAAAATACTTTCAACTTCCCGGCTGGGAACAACTATATGATCACACTGGTTACAGAAGTTTTTGCTGTATTTAATGGTAACATCCCGCGCTAAATCCTGGGCTACGGGAACATAATGAACATACTGGTCATACAGGGTATGATAAGTGAAAACTATAGGTATATCATACCGGCGGGCATAGTGCAATCCTACCCTGCCCATGGTAAAGGGAGAGTGAACATGGATAATATCTAACCCCAATCTTTTAAGCAGGCTATTCATCCCTGGAAATATTGGAATGGCCAGGGTATAGTCGGGATTGGTAGGTGAAGGCACCGAGTAGTATCGGTATACACCATCCTCATTTTCGCTGTATCCCGGATAACTGGGGGCAAAAATGTATATCTGGTGCCCCAAATTTTCAAGTTCTTCTCTAAATGTACATATAGAAGTGACAACACCGCTGGTATATGGTTTGAAACTATCAGTAAAAATCCCTATTTTCATATGCGGTATGCCTCCTTTATTAGTTAAGATAAGGGGTGAGGAGCAAGCCTCACACCTTACTACAAATCAATATATACTCTGCAAGGTATTTTATCAAGAGTTCCTCATTTAGCCGGATGACGAACCATCGCCACTTTCAAAATACTCGTAGCCCGCTACCTGCAAGGTTTCACCCCGGTCCGACATATCACCGGCTATAAGCACTTCTTCTTCAGCCGGGCGGCGGAAGCTACCCTGGCGTTGCCGGGCACAGCCGGCGCAAAGGGTAGTATTAACCATTCTATCCAACCGGGCCGGTTCGATAGCCTGCCCACAAACCTCACAGACTCCATACCTTCCCTGCTCATATTTATGCAGGGCATCATGGACTTTTTCCAGTTCCAATTGCATTAGCTCTAAAATACCGCGGTCTTTTTCCCTTTCAAACACTTCCGATCCAATATCAGCCGGATGCTGGTCATAAAGGGAGAGTTCGTCGGTAGTCTCCGCCAGGGGGGTCATTAGTCTTTCTTGCAAAGCGCCGGTCATTTGTTCCAGTTCTTGTTTTCGGGCCAACAAACGGTTGTATGGGTCCACAAAACAACACCTCTTCTTCCTTTTGTGGTTCCCCTCCCCGA
>CAZAZH010000109.1:0-6576 GCA_964489585.1 uncultured Syntrophomonas sp. | reverse complement strand
GGAAGCAAGGGGACGGTTCTTTTGCTTCCATAAATGGAAGCAAAAGAACCGTCCCCTTGCTTCCTTATTCCCCATCGGTCTCTAATATTTGATATGATGACCGCACCACAGTGCGCAGGCGCACTTTTCCTCCCCAGAGCTGAGCCAGGTGTTTTAGGGTTTGGTGGGCATATTCCAGCTGCAGTTCCCGCCCATCCCATTCATGTTCCAGCATCAGAAGGTTATTAGCCCCTACCTCCATCACTTTTATAACCGGTATTGATTGTATGCCAACATTTAAGGCGAGAGCATTGCGAACTTCCTTCCAGCCTTCATCATCAGCAACCTCTTTTACATAATAGTCCTTTCCTCTTTTCTGGAAGGAAAATAAATTAAGTTCCTGGCAAATTTCTTCATTCAAGTACCGGCGTAAAAAGGAGGAATCTCTTTCCTGTTTTCGTACAGCAAAAATATCCTGCCCCTCCTTTTCCAGTTGGACAAACAATTTGAAACCCAAATAATATGGATTAAGTCCACCTTGGAAAGGACTTACTACCTGGTTATGCCGTTTGAGAAACTCCAGATGTAGTTCCTGAGGCAGGTCCATATTATTTAAAATCCGGTAGTGCCAGTAACTGGCCCAGCCCTCATTCATAATTTTAGTCTCTACCTGAGGCAAAAAATAAAGGCTTTCCCGCCGAACTATATTTATAATATCCTTTTCCCACTCACTTAAATGAGCATAATGCATTAAAAAGAGCAGTAAGTCTTCTTCCGGTTTCAGGGGTATGCGGTTCAAATCGGGTTCGGTCTTCTCCACTTTTTCCTGCAGCAGGGAGTGTTCGCTGCCGGTTGGGGAAGTATAATCGTCAATTATTTTTTGCTTTACTTCTTCCGGGGTCAGTTGTTTCTCCCCTACGGTGCGGCAAATCTGGAAACGCAGCGCATGAGCAGCGTTTAATACCCGTTCTACCCGGGCGTACCCTATGCTGGGGTCTTGTATGTATTCCCTTATGCGGCGACCATGGGATTTAAAGATTTCCAGGGTGTATTCAGCCCTGGTTCCAGTCTTAAAAAGGCGGTTGTTTTTAAAAAAATCATTGTGACCATAAACGTGAGCCATGGTAAGAATCTGTAAAAGCAGGGTGTTATCCTTCATCAGGTAGGCCAGACAGGGATTGGAGTTAATTACCATCTCGTAAGGCAATCCGGTCAGGTTGTAGCGGTAAAAGGTTTTTTTGCGCTCGTAGGATTTGCCAAAACTCCAATGAGGGTAACGTACTGGCATGCCGGCATAAGCTTCGTAGCCCAGCATATCCTCGTAGCTGCAGATTTCAAACTCCTGGGGATAAGTATTAAGACTGGCATCTAACACCATTTCCTCAATGCGGGAATTATACTGCATCAAATCCTGCATGCTGTAATCGCTACCCATACTAGCCCTCCTTTTCCGCTATTTTCAATAACTTTTTAAAGGCCGGCCAAATATCTTCTTTGCTGTCTATGGTAACAGTTATAAAGTTCTGGGCTTTTATTGCCTCAAATTCTTCGGCCATGGTACTGTCAGCCCTCCAGGTGGATTTTATCTCCCCGTAGCCAAAGAGATTGCAGACCTCACACAGTTCCCGAGCCTTTTCAACCGCTTTTTCAATATCTTCCGGCCAGTTATCCCCATCACTACAGTGAAAAGCATAAACATTCCATATTTCCGGGTTATAGCGTTCCTCAATTATCTCCAGGGCCTTCTCATAACCGCTACTAATCATAGTTCCTCCGGATTCCCCCCGATGAAAAAAATCATCTTCGTTAACTTCGGAAGCGGTGGTGGTATGGTTAATGAATGCCAGTTCCACATTTATATAGCGATAGTTGACAAATTGGTAGAGCAGGAAAAAGAAACTGCGGGCTAAATATTTCTTATTAAGATACATGGAGCCCGAATTATCCATAATACAGATAACTACAGCATTTGATTCCGGGCGCAATTCCTCCTTGATACGCTGGTAACGCAAATCCTCTTCGCGAAAAGGAAACCTTTCTATTTCACGATCCTGTCCGAGATCCTGCAGGGTCTTTTCCGTAGATTTTTTGCGTTTAATTTTCTCTACCACGGAGCGCTTTTTGGCCAGGCGAGGTGGTATGCCTTTGCGTTGTATTCCGTGGCGTTTATGGCTCTTATCACTTAATATATAGGAAAACTTTTTTCTTTCCAGAAAGGGCAAATCCAGGTCTTCAAATAAATACTGTATCAGTTCTTCCAAGGTGACATCAGTTTCATAGTAATCCTCACCCTCAATATTTCCTGCTCCTTCACCACTACCGGGTCCACTTTGGTCCCCTTTGCCGGTACCGATTTTATCCCCCCGCTTTTCCTTGCCGCTACCGGAGGCGACCTGTTCATGGTTATCACCGTAAATAAACTGGTATTCCTTAATACCGCGGACTGGTATTTTTACCATCTTATCCTTGCTTTTACCAATAATGCTTTCCTCGGCAATAATGCTGCCCAGGTTCTTTTTTATAGATTCTTCCAGGAGTTGGCGATGGCGGCGCCGGTCCTCGGCACTGCGGTCCCGCCCCCCATTTTTATATTCACGAAAAATAGCCATAAAAGTCCCCCTAAAATAGACACTGAATACACTGGAAATTATGAAGGACACTGAATTTTTTTGACACAGATGAACGCAGCTTTTAACGATTAACGCTGAGTGCCGGGGAATATCAGTATGCCCTTCAGAAATATTTCAACGATAATTCTCAATTCTTAATTCAATTTCTAGTCTTTCCATAAATTATTGGCGGCGTAGCGAAGGATTACGTTGCAGCAATGATCGCAGTAGCCGTTGTGTTTCATTTCCTCCACCATGTCATTGTATTTTTGGTTTTGCTCCTCATCCCGTACCCGGGCCCGAGTTACTACTCGGGATAATTCTTTTACCGAGGCTATCAGTTTCTTCTCAATCGCTTCCCGCAGGGGTTCATAACTATCAAATTGAATTTTCCGTTTATTACGCAACAGGGAAAACATGTAGGCGGTGACATCATGCCGGAATCCTTTGGCAGCACTTCCGGTTAAGCCAATGCCAGCTTCAATGGATTCCATAAAGGCCTCGTCCGGTTCCAGCTCTTCGCCGGTATTGGCATCTTTTAGTTTCACCTTGTTGACAAAAGCCTCGGCATGGTCGATATAATTGTTAAACAGGGTCTCAGCCTGTTCCCGGTAGCCATGGATAAATGCCCGGGTAACCTCTTTTTCCAAAATACGATGGTATTCTTTCTTAATAGTATCCTGCAGATAAGTAAGCCACTGCTTCTTCTCATCATCACTGGCGTCAGTGGATTTTACTGATTTTATAAGTGATTCCAGAACAGTGATGGGGTTAATGCAATCATGTTCAGACTCAGACAGGGTATTGTCTATGGCTTTCATAATAAAACGGGTTGATATACCGGTGAACCCTTCCCGGGCAGCTTCATCCCTTAGTTCCTGGATATCAACTTTTTTGGTGGAGTCCTTCTGTACTATTTCCTCCCCGTTATAAATATGCATCTTACTTATAATATCAACCTTGGTGGATGGCCTGAGCCGGCTGATAATGGCAAACATTGATGCTGTCTCCAGAGTATGCGGGGCTATGTGGGCTTTAAAATTACTCTTCTTAAGTATCTTTCGATATATTTTTACTTCCTGGTCCAGTTCCAGGCAATAAGGTACTTCTACCTTAACAATGCGGTCCAATATAGCTTCGTTGGTGTGGTCAGATTTGAATTTATTCCACTCGGCTTCATTGGAATGAGCCAGGATTATACCATCAAAATAAATCATAGGACCCTTTCCTGGTGAAGGAATGGATTTTTCCTGGGTGGCAGTTAAAATAGTATGCAGGTATTCAACGTCATTTTTAAAGATTTCTATAAACTCCACAATACCACGGTTACCCGCATTAAAAGCACCATTTAAAGATAATACCCGGGGGTCATCTTCAGGATAAATGTCCATTTTGGATATATCCACTGAACCTACCAGCACCGAGGCATCTTGATTATTGGGGTCAACCGGGGGTACCACCGCAACACCTTTACGGCCCCGGATGGAAAAATCACTAACTACTACCGGGAAATCTTCATATTTACCCTGATAATCATTAATTAAACGGTAACGGCAAATGGGACAAAGATCCCCTTCGATTTTAACCCCCAGCAATTCTTCGAAACGGGACCTAAGATGCTTTGGTATCAGGTGCAGAGGCTCTTCCCGCATTGGACAGCCTTTCAGAGCATATATGGGGGTACTGACTTCCAATGCTCTTTTTAGGCTCTCCATTAATGAGGATTTTCCCGAACCTACTGGTCCCACCAGATAAAGCACCTGCCGGGATTCTTCCCCCCGCATAGCGGCAGAATGGAAATATCTCACTATCTCCATTATGATGTGATCAATCCCATAAAACTCATCTTCAAAAAATTTGTATTTTCTAATGGTGTCGTTGCCGTATATCCTCCTTAGTCGGGGGTAGTCCTCGGTTTTAATTATTTCCAGACCTGATTGCATGATGATATTGTACATACGTTCGTGGGATAATGCCGGGACATCGGGATTCTCTTGTACTATATGCAGATATTCCAGGAAGGTAGTAGCAATTGTTTCTTCCCTCCTGCTCTCTCTATCGTTTCGGATCAGGGCGTCAAAGTCATAGGCCATGGGAAACCTCCTTCCAGAAAACATGAGAAAAGTAAACGTATATATCTATATATATGCTGAGCTATGCATATATTGATGCTATCTGAATTAGCAATAAATGGGTATAAAAAAGGGAGCCTCTTATGGCTCCCTCAAAATTAATAATTTTGGTACAAATGCTCCGTATTTCTCCCTATCCCAGTTTTTTAATCATTTCCGCCACTACATCATGTAGATCAGCAGTGATAATGTAATCTGCCATCTGGTTTATACTGGCATTTTCGTCGCTGTTAACCGCTACTATAGTTTTGGCATCGCGAATGCCCACGGTAAATTGAACCTGGCCGGAAATGCCCAGCAAGATGGCCAGCTGGGGTTTACATTTTTTACCCGATAAACCAATGACCCTTTCTTCCGATAGCCATTTCTTATCTGTAGCTACCGGCTTAGAACAGGCTACTTCCCCATATAATTTTTTAGCCAACTCTTCTACCGCAGGCAGATCGTCCTGGCTGTTTAAACCCTGGCCAACTGCTACCAGCACTTCTGCGGCTTCGATATCTACAGTATCACCGGCCCGAAACTTAAACTCTAATACGGTAACTCCAGCCTTTTTAACCTCTACCGCTACTTCTTCTATTGAACCGGATCCAGCTTCAGCTGCAGGCTCAAAGGAACGAGGGCGAATAGCAATAACTTTCTTATCAGCATCAATATACTGAGTAGCCACCGTAGCCCCACCCAGGGCATTACGCTGGCACAGGATTTTATCACCCTCGATGCTTATAGCCGCTACATCAGTCAGACACCCGGCATTCATAGCCTGAGCCAGTCTTCCCGCCAGTTCCTTACCCCGGCGGTTCGATGCCAATAACACCATATCCGCACCAGCCTTATCAGCTACCTGCTTTACGGCACCTGCTATTGCTCCTACATCAGCCATGAGCAAATCATTATTTTTAACTGTATATACCTGGACTCCGACAGAGGCCAGACCCTGGGCTTGTTCATCATTATTTATGACACATGCACTTACTGCTGTAGCGTTAAGACTGTTGGCTGCGGTCAGCAGTTCCAGGGCCAGTCCCTGATTTTCACTAAAAATTAAGACTCCTGCCATTTTAACTACCTCCCCACATAGCCTTCAGTAGTCAAAGCCTGGATAAGCTCATCCACGCTCTTTACCACTACCCGTTTACGTTCTGTCTCCGGAGCCAGGTTGCTGGCGGTAATTACCATGGCTTTACCAGCTTCGACCTCCAGCTCATCCAAGTCTAAAACTTCTTTGGGTTTTTTCCCGGCCTTTAAGATCTGGGTTACTGAAGGAATCCGGGCTTCGTTAATATCTGCCAGTACAGCTACTACTGCAGGCAAATCAACCTGTACGATTTCTTCACCGTCTTCCAGAGAACGGGTTACAACTGCCTGATTACCCTTAATTTCAATACTGCTGGCA
The DNA here is from genome assembly GCA_964489585.1 of uncultured Syntrophomonas sp. Lineage (GTDB taxonomy): Bacteria > Bacillota > Syntrophomonadia > Syntrophomonadales > Syntrophomonadaceae > UBA4844. Next base: position 460 of record CAZAZH010000109.1, on the reverse strand, counting down.
AATGATACCTGGGGCAGATTTAGTATTTCAGCTACTCGTGAACCTACCTGACCGGAATAATTATCACCGCTGCCTTCACCGAACAGTATTAGGGAAGGTTCCTCTATTTGTTTGATGGAAGCCGCCAGAACATTGGCTATTATACTGCTTTCAGCCCCATCCAGGTCATCATCTATCACTAAAAAGGCTTCATCCGCACCTGCAGCCAGAGCCTCTTTAACCGTATCTTCAACGTTTTCATTGCCTGCTGACAAAACAGTGACTTTGCCCCCCAGCTCATCCCTCAAGTTTACCCCGGCTTCCAGAGCATTCTTATCAATGTTCCCCAATGTCAGGGGTACATCATCTAGAATTGGCTGCCGGTTTCTAATCCTGATTTGCTGCAGGTCAGGTATCTGTTTCATAGCCACCACAATATTCATAACCAAACCTCCCTCATTAATATAACAATCGATTTGTT
>CAZAZH010000108.1:1880-6618 GCA_964489585.1 uncultured Syntrophomonas sp. | reverse complement strand
TCCCTCCAGTTGCCTAATTCTAGCGGTAGTTTCATAACCGTCCATTTCCGGCATCTGACAATCCATAAAAACCAGGTCATATTCTTTTTCCTGCAGGGCTTTTAAGGCTTCTGCTCCGCTGCAGGCAACGTCACAGTACATACCTCGCTTTTCCAACATTTTAACAATGATTTTTTGGTTCATTTCATTATCTTCGACCAGAAGAAATTTGGGCCGGGCGGGAACCGGATTATCCTTGACCGTATAACGGGTAACAAGTAAATCATTTATAGAGTTTTCCGTCTTTAGACCCAGGACTATGGAAATACATTTAAGCAAGTCATCTCTTTTAACTGGTTTGGTCAGGTAACCGCTAAAGCCATATTCTTGGGCCCGCTTGGCATCTCCCTTCTGGGCTGCCGAGGTAAGCATAATCAAATGTATATCCCGGGTAGAGGGCATGGCTTTAAGGGCAGTTGCCAAGTCGTAGCCATTCATACCAGGCATTTGAAAGTCTACTATAACTATATCAAAAGGTTGTAAAGCGACAGAGGATAAAAGGATAGTGACTGCCTTTTCGGCATTATCGCTCTCCTCAACCAAACATTGCGCCTCTTCCAGGTAAGTCCGTATGATTTTGCGGTTACTGCTATTATCATCTACAATTAGTATCCGGGCACCTTTAAGCTCTACATGTTCTAAAGGCAGGGTATCCTTATGCAAACCTGGTTTAAAGCAAGCAGTGAAATAAAACTTTGATCCCTGGCCTAATTTGCTTTCAACCTGTATGGTTCCTTCCATTAAGCGAACCAATTCATAGGAAATCGCCAGGCCCAGGCCAGTACCCCCATATTTTCTGGTAGTGGAGGCATCCGCCTGGGTAAAGGGTTGAAAGAGTTTTTCTATATCCCCTGGAGCAATACCAATGCCGCTATCACTAACTTCAAAACCAATTTCAATCTGGTCTGGACTCTCTTTGACTGTTTCTACAATCGCCAGAATTTCGCCCCTATGGGTGAATTTCACCGCATTGCTGAGCAGGTTATTTAAGATTTGACGCATCCGGGCCGGGTCGCCGACTACCTCATCTGGTACATTAGATTTGATTAGAGTATGCATTTCCAGGCCTTTTTCCCGAGCCCTTGGAGCCTGTAGAGAAACAGCATCTTCTACTACCGTTCTAACCCGGAAGGGGATTTCTTCCATACTAAGTTTACCCGCTTCTATTTTGGAGAAATCCAGGATATCGTTAATGAGATACAGTAGGATTTCGGAGGCCGAATGAGCCTCCTGCACATAGTCCTGCTGTTCAGTCGAAAGCTCAGTTTCTCCCAATAGTTCCATAAAACCCAGTATGCCATTCATAGGAGTACGAATCTCGTGGGACATATTAGCCAGAAATAAGGATTTGGCGTGGTTAGCAGATTCAGCTGCCTCTTTGGCCTGAGCCAGTTTTTGTTCCATCTGACTACGCCCGATGGCTTCAGCAATAGAGTTACTGAAAGTTTTTAAAATAGAAAACTCATCTTCACTCCAGTTTCTTTCCATTTTACACTCGTCAAAACCAACGCAACCCCAGAAAATCCCTTCAACAAAAACCGGTAGAACCAGTATTGATAAGATATCCTGTTCTATCATTGTTTCTTTAAGCCAGCCATCATTAAAATCTCGTAGCAGCCCTTTAATGGTCTGCCCTTTTTGCAGAGGTCCAAAAAAATCCGCAGCCTGATTGAAGGGAATGTTCTGAAGCTTGGGATTATTAGCCTCCGCCCGGAAGAGTTCAGAGTTCCATTCTAGCTTGTAGCTGGTATAAGCCTTATTCCCCTCATAATAGTTTTCAAACATATATACCCGATCTACTCCGGTAGCCTCACCCAGCAGAGCCAGGCATTTATCAATAGCTTCATAGTAATCACTGTTTACCAATAGTTCATTGGTAGCAGCAGCAACGTTAGATAGCATCTTCTGTTTTATGAGCAGCTGGTTTTGGGCTATTTTACGCTGGGTAATATCCCGGGACACTCCAATCAGCCCGGCTACTGTTCCACCTTTACAAAAGGGTGTTTTTACCGTCTCTACTTCCATTATCGAGCCATCTGCCAGAGTTATAGTTTCTTCGTTCATATGGGTCTTACCTGATGCCAGCATTTCCATGTCTTTTTGCATAAAAAAGCGGGCTAGCTCCTCATCCTTAACAAAATCCAAATCGGTTCTGCCTACTATTTCTTCTTCGGATAGACCAATAAACCTGTATGCAAAAGCATGGTTGCAGCCAAGGTAAACACTGTTTATATCTTTATAAAATATAAGGTCGGGAATAGCATCAATCAGTGATTTTAAAAAAGTTCGTTGTTCTATCAACTCATGTTCCAGTCTTCTACTTTCAGTTATATCGCGAGAAATACCCGTAGTTCCTATTACATTACCTTCCTGGTCATATACTGGGGTTTTAAAGGTACTAAACCATATACCTCCGGCTTTATCTGGTACCTGTTCCTCTTTGTTAATTTGTTTTTTACCAGTCATTACCTCCTGGTCATCAGCCATGTATCCCAAAGCTAATTCCATAGGCCATATATCCAGGTCGGTTTTACCGATTATTTCATCCCGAGGTAAGCCACAGGCTATTTCGAAAACCCGATTTATTTCTATATGGCGTCCTTCTTTATCCTTAAACCAGGCCAAAAAGGGCAGGTTATCCAGAATGGCTTTTAATTGTCCCCGAGTACGGTTCAAATCTTCCTGAACCTTTTTTATCTCTGTGATATCGGTATGGGTTCCAATGACCCGCATAACTTTATCTTCCTCATCACGACTAATCACCTTACCCCGGTCCAGAATCCATTTGTAGCTGCCATCCCGGGTACGCAGGCGGTGTTCGCTCCCATAAACCGGAGTCTGGCCATTAAAATGTTTTTGCAGTTCTACCTGGATCATTTCCCAGTCATCGGGGTGAACCCGGCTTTCCCACTCCTGCAGGGAATCCCCGACTTCATGCTCTTCGTATCCTAACATGTTTTTCCATTCCTTGGAAAAGAAAACCCGATTAGTTACCGCATCCCAATCCCAGACCCCGTTCCCACTGCACTCCAGGGCTGAAGACCAGCGGTCTTCACTTTCTTTTAGAAGTTCTTCGGCTATCTTCCTTCCGGTGATATCCACCATTACGGTTAAAAGGTATCTCTGATTGTCAGTTTCTATAATATCGACCGAAAAAATAACGGGTAATTTACTGCCGTTTTTGGTGTTAAGGGTTAATTCCTTATTACGTATACAGCTCTTTTGGTAAAGCTCTTTTAATAGTAATTCTCTCTGTATAAACGGTATAATTCCTAGTTCTCGTGAGGTTTTGCCAATTACCTGTTCCCGGCTATACTCCAACTTTGTAAGAAAAGCCTGGTTTACATCAACATACTCCCCACTATCAATCTTGCTAATGACCATAAGCGCCGGATTTATGGAAAAAGCCTTGGAAAACCTGGCATTAGCCTGGCTTATCTGTGATATGTCTTTACTGATACCGAAAAAGACGGGGGTCCCGTGCCACTGTCCCCTCACAACTCTGGTCTCTACCGGTATGTAATTGCCATCTTTAGTATAAAGAGGAATAGGACAATGATCGCGCTCATCTTCCATCATACTTCCAAATATCTGTGCAGCTTCGTCTCTTCTTTCCGGCGGGTACAAGAGAAGAAGATTCATCCCCTCTAATTCTTCCAGGCTATAACCCAGTTTTTCGATAACCGCTTTATTGGCATGAACCACTTTGCCATTTGCATCTATAATAAACACGTAATCCTCTGTGGTATTAAATAAAGTAGTAAAATTAGCTTTCATCTCATTTAAGCTAAATTCTCCTGTCATTATCGCTTCCCCCTCTATAAACTACCTGCTCTTGTTTATTTATCCATATACATTTAATATTTTGCATTTATTTTAAAAACCCTTTAAAATGACAAAAACCGCAGGAAATTCCCACGGTTAAATAAGTCCGGGGACAGGCACCGGACATATTTTATATAGTGTCTATTTTATTAACTCGTAATGCATGGAATCACTATAAGAATTACCCCAGCTAAATCCCGCCGGCTTAAACGCTTTTAGCCACAGTATGTAATTAGGGTCATTAGGTTCACTAGCAGGGTTAACATATCTGAAGTGATTAGCGGCATTAATGTCTATTGCAGTTCCCCAGGAGTGGTTACTTAGTCCCTTGGTAGCATTCCAGTTTACATGCCTGGGAACAAAGGTTCCATCCATAGTCTTCACCAGGCTTAACAAAGATACCGGCTTACCGTTAATAGTAGCTGTACCATTTTGTATATATGTAAAGGCTTGAATAAAATTATCTTTGGCATCTTTATGTACCTGTATATATCGGTTTATACCCGGTAGTTTAATGGTTACAATGTTTTCGGCAATCCACTGGGGGTCAATTTCGATTCTCCCGCCACTGCTGTCCCGGTAGTAAAACTGTCCAAATGATCGATTAACTTTACTTAATTTAGGATACTTACCATTGTTATTATGATTAACCCCTCGCGATGGTGTTGGCACCGTTTTGGTTGGAGCAGCAGCTATCTTATTTGAAACAGAGGTATTATCCGCGACCTGGACGACCTTTTGTAAATCTTCTTTAACGATTACACTAATGGTCTTTTCATCCGTTTTTACGCCATCCTCCGCAGTTGCTTTAAGTACATATTCCCCCGGATTTACAGCACTGGTGTCCCAGTTATAAGTTAGTACGCCATCATCC
>CAZAZH010000108.1:0-1780 GCA_964489585.1 uncultured Syntrophomonas sp. | reverse complement strand
TTGGCATCGATAGTGCCAGTAAGAGTCTTCTCTCTATCGAGGTCCGTACTTGTCCCCCATGTAAACCCATAATGGGTAATATTTTTACCGCCGGTGTTATGTATCATACCCTCCAGGGTAACCCCGTCCTCTGTTATATGTACCTGGGCTGTATCTACGCCAGGCTTAGCGGTTAAATATACTGACTTTATGCTAAAAACCGCTATTAACAATATCAGTATACCAATTAGCACACTTAAGCTACCTTTCTTATTCATAATGTTAGTCCTCACAAAAATATTTCTTACTGCGTTAGTTCGCCAATTATAATACCTCCAGATTCCACTCCTTCCTTTACATAGCTTGTATATACATAAAATTCTATAGGTTACAGTTAAATCACGTCAAAGGTAATATAAGCCAGGATAGGCTAAAGCAATAAGTCCGGGGCCTGTCCCCGAACTTATTGTAATTCTACTATAAAGGTTGTATCTACCCCGGGACTACTACGGGCGTAAATTCTCCCCTGATGTTGTTCTATGATTGATTTGGCGATAGCCAGGCCTAAACCATAACCCCCGTTTTCTCTGGTTCGAGAGGTATCCATCCGGTAAAAACGCTGAAATATTTTATCTAAATGTTCGGCCGGAATTACCGGGCCAGTATTACTAACCGTTATTTGCGTTTTATCAGCGGTTAATTGCACGGAAATGCGCCCATTTGCAGGGGTGTTTTTTATAGCGTTATCAATTAAGATATTTATAACTTTTTTTATGCTCTCTTTATCTCCACTAAGGAAAACATCGGGTTGGATTTGCGAATCCAGGGTTATGTGGTTTTCAAAAAAAACTGCTTCAAAAGATAAGAGTGTGCTGTTTACTACCTGGCTCAAGTCAAAACGGGAGAATGGTAGCCTGGTTTCCGTATAATCAAATCGAGCCAATGCCAGCATATCATCAATCAGATTGGACATCCTGTCCGTTTGAGAAGAGATATACCCTATCCAGCGGGCCTGACTGTTCACGGTTTCTTCGCTGTTATCGGTGATTAACGCCAGGTTGGTTTTAATGACTGAAAGCGGTGTTCTTAGTTCATGAGACGCATCAGCAATAAACTGCTGCTGTTTTTCAAACACCTCTTTTATCGGTTCAATAGATTTATTGGCAAAATAAATGCTAATCAAGAGTAGCAGCACCAGACTCATCCCACCTACCACCAGAAAAATCACCAGCAGATTCATAAGCGTCCGGTGTTGTGCAGTCCGGTCAACAAAGGCTATTTTGGTTACATAGGATGTGTTATGTTTTAGAAATGCGTAATAGGTATCTTCGATTTTAATTTTACCTGATAAAGCCCTGGTGTCAGTCGCCTGGTCAATGGCCGCACTGATAGTTTTCTGGCTTATATTCATAAATGTAAAGGTTTTTATGATATTGCCCTGTTTATCCAGTTCAACTACAATGCTGGTCGCCATCACAGGATTATTCGGGAAAGGGCGCGGCGGTGCAAACATTATGGTATTCAGAGCAAACTCGGTCTGACGCTCTCCAGCTAGCGCAGTCAACAGAAAAATAACGGAAAAGATGGCTACAAAAACCGCTGTCAGCAGCGACATATTTATGATTACAAATTTTCTTTTCAGCTTATCAAACACGGTTTATTCCTCCAGCTTATAGCCGATTCCCCGTAAGGTGGTTATAACTGCCTGAGAACCTATATGGGCTAATTTTTTGCGTAAAAAAGATATATAAACCTCGATGTTGTTATAATCAGCTTCGGAATCAAAACCCCAGACTTTTTC
>CAZAZH010000107.1:5007-6632 GCA_964489585.1 uncultured Syntrophomonas sp. | reverse complement strand
TGTTCGAAACCAAGTGCCGGTCCAATTTTTTCAGAATGAAACTCAGGTTTCATCCCGGCCTTATCTTCTCCGCCTATTTGTCCAAAAAACTGGTTTACATAGTAGAGTACTTTGAATCCGTAAGACATTGCATGTCCTCCCTTCTAGAAATTAATATGCTCTACAGGTCACGTTGTGATAGCCTATTTCAGAGGTAGCACCGATAACCGCATTTAATTCGCACTGCAAGCTACCATCTTCCAATAGAGCGCCTTCCCAGCCACCGGCCAGTACCGCAATAGCCTCAGCATTGCCGATAACTTTATCAGCCGGAGGTAAGGTAACCACGTGACTAACATTACCGCCGGAAACTACTGCTACTGCCTCTGCCGCAGTATCAGCCAGGGGTTGTGACATACCGTCTCTGCCGGCACATTCGTCCGTAATTAAAACGGTCTTAACTCCTTCATGTTCGCATTTCTTACAGATAATCAGGAGGTCGGAATCAGGATTGCCGTATCCTTCCTCAGATACCACTACTGCGTCCGCGCCTAACATTTTTACTAATTTTCTGGTGTAGTCGGAAGCCCGCATCTTACCGGAAAGGGTAGTATGCTCAGGAATCATGATACAACCCATAAAGTTAATTTCCTTACCATGCTGGGCATATAAATCCAGGATGGCGCTATTGTTTTGATGCTGGTAAGTAGTAATTTTGTCACAGGCAGCGACACAGTTGCCACTTATAACTGCACCATCCAATTCCTCATTAGCATGCAGCAATGCCGGTAGTATGGTCTGGGCGTTAACCCCATAAATATAGGTATCATGGAGCAATCCCTGGGTAATCATCATTTCCGCATATAAAACCTTGGGAAGGTTGGGATACTTGCTGGTTTCTTCAAAGATGCTGCCCATTTCATAGGTCAATACTTTATCCGGAGTCAAATCTTTGCCGGCCTGACCAACGAATTCGGCTGCCCGTAATCCTGCCAGCCTTACGGTTTCTTCATGGGTATGTGGATCTAAGCCATCTACCACATTAATGTCAACAGTTAAGTTATAGGTCTGTGAGAATGGTGTCCATTTGGCACCTTCCCCCCACATATCAATGACCCCTTCCTGGAAGCCAACGATATCTCCTACGGTTACTATGGCAGCACCATACAGCACATGGGTCCTTCCTTCGCCGCACTGAGCTGGTTTAGCCGTTACTCCGGGGAAGCCATTAACACCGCCGCTAATTTTAACCCGGGGCTCAATGACGTCTTTTACCGGAATTATTCTGACTTTGTCACCAGGTTTGGCGATATCAATCTTGATATCCTTAATTCGGTCATCTTCCTTTAATTTGGCTATCAGGCTGGTAGCATCTACGGTCAAAACCCCGTTTTTTACAGATGTTTCATTGCCCAGTTGGATATCAGTAATATTGATTCTTCCTATTTCTAGCCTCAAAACAGTCACCTCCATATTAGATAACGATTAGTACCATTTGCCTTGTTCTTCACTTAAGGCCGCTTCTAAAAGTAATAAATCAACCTTTTTATAATCATCCCGGGTTCTTTCATCAGTTTTTCTAAGATCCATATGGTTTTTATATTTGATAATACTGTCTTCAATAATCTGAGCATGTTCAAAGTTAA
>CAZAZH010000107.1:0-4907 GCA_964489585.1 uncultured Syntrophomonas sp. | reverse complement strand
ACCGCATCTTCAATATCCATTACATCAATACCGGGTATAGCCTCAGTAACCAGTTTCTTGGGAGGTGCAACAATATCCTCGGTACTTACCTTGGGAGCGGCGACGGGAGCTTTAATAGAATTCATTATTTGTTCCCAGCCGGCTTTTTTGGCAGCGGTAAATTCGGCTTTAGCCTTTTCCATTAAACTACCCCGGGCACAATCGGCGGCTAAACGAATAGCCCCGGCAATTACTGGTGCCCCGGATGCTCTGGAGATAATACCAATAATACGGTCGTAATTTTCTCCTACTCCCGGACCATAGCCATAACCCAGCGATTCATAGCTTCCGCCGGTAGTGTAGGCCGAAAACATCTTCATCAAAACATTACCGGACAAACTATCATTAACCATTACGTCCGGTACGCCCATTAACAGGTCATTACCGCGCATGACCACACCACCGTCACTGCGAGCTGATTCCGTAAAATTAATGGCATAACCATTTTCTTTAAGCTTCTGCAAGGCCCTTTCCAGCTGCCGGGCTCCTTCAATATTTAAAATTCCCACAGTAGGATTTTCTATGCCGCAGGCTTTAGCTGTAGCTATCCCATACAGTGTATTTTTCAACATGGCCGGCACTCTATCTACATCAGAAATACCAGTTGTGGTAGCCAGAAACATCGGTTTCCCCTGCGCCGGAGTAATAACCCGGCCTACGGTGGAAACACCAATGGGGAAACTATAATGCATAGTAACTGCAGCATCCAGGTCTCCCGTTAAAAGCATCTCATCCATTTTGGCATGAGCCTCTTTTTCATCGCTTGCTGCAACCATTTCCAAATCAGTTTCTGCTCCATAACCAATAACTACTACCTGTATATCGGAGTTGCTCTTTTGGGCAAGTTCTGCTCCCCGAATCAATTCTTCAGGGCCATGCTCACTACCCAGAATAGTAAGTCCTACTCTAGTTTTCTTACCAAAAGACCCGGTTTCCAAAGCTTCAGCCATTTCCTCAAAAACTTCCGCAATAGTTTGCCGAATTTTATGGCCCATTACTTCATCTCCTTAAGAAAAGTCACTTTCCGGTATCGATAATTATTGAGCGCTAAAAGATTTAGCAAACTCGCTCATGGCTTCTCCGATCATTTTGCGTACTAGTTCTTTATCAAACCCGGTATCAATAGTACCCGGGTTCTTCTCTATCAGAAAAGAAACCCCATCAAAAAGGTTAGTTAATCTTCCCAGGAATAAGCTTCCCTTGCCGATAACCATGGCCCGGTTGATTTTACCGGTAAGAATCATATCCCGGGCCGGGCCTATAAAAGGTACTCCGGAGGGAATGTGCCCCTGGGTAGGTGCAAATCCCGGCATACCAAAGCTGGCAACGGTTTTAAGCATATCCGCCTTATCAATTTCTCCTCTTTTTACTGCCAGGGCTGCTATCATTTTATAATTAGCCTGAGGGACATCACCGGCACCGGCAGGTTCGGTTATTTCCGGATTCTGCATTTCCGGCGCATAACGGTCTATATCAGTAATCTTGTAGCCTATGCCATCCAGGGGGTCGGTTACAATAGCAGTCATTACCGCCTGAGGTGATGCTCCGGAACCAATTCTATGGCGGCCCACCGCATCAGTGCGAATAATGGGGTTGATACCGTCGTTTTCACCAATGTGTACCGCAAATGCTCCCAGCACATCTTCCAGTGCCGGTATTCCTTTTTTAACATGTTCCTTGGAATTCATGCCCAATTTGGCGGTAGATCCACCAGCCAGTACTACAACATTTTTGTAAATCCCCGTCTGGACCAAAGCCGCAGCTTCCACCAGAGCATGAGCGGGGCCAGCACAGAAACTCCTGGTATCAGAACCGGTAGCATTGATGCAACCACAGATTTCGCCAATTGATTTAGCAAAATTGCCGCCGCCCCTCTGGTTCATATCCCCACATGCTTCTTCCGAGCACTCGATTATATAATCAACGTCCTCTTTGCCTAAATCCGTTTTGGCCAACAGCATTTTTAAAGCAAAAACGGCTGATGCTTTGGAAACCAGATTTTCAAACATTACATGAGCAGACAAAGCATCATCAAATTCATGCGCTTTTTTTACACAGCCTACTAGTTCACCCTCAAAATACAGGGGTGAAGCCAGGTGCTCAGCCGTCATTTTCTGTATTTCATCAATGGTACTGATGTTTTTATCCATGTTTTCGAAATTGTTGATGCCAGCCAGTACGGGGTGGGCTGCCAGTTTTTCTTTTACCGCGGCTTGAAATTTTTCTTCTAACACTACCAGGTCAAATATATCGACAATTTTCATAAGCCCAATAAATTCGTCTTCTGGCATTATTTCGCCGTATTTACCATTACGATTAGCATCATTGGTAGGGTTTTCATACCAGGGGCGGGAAATATTACTTAACTCCTCAGGAGTAATATTGCCTATATAGGTTTGGTTAGGAGGGTATTTAACTGCCGCTTCAAAGCTTCTCAGGTGCCCCGGCAGTTTTTGCAAATGCTCTGATTCAGGATTCACACGGCCTTCCGTAGTCTGAGTGGTACCATGATGTAAAAGCATACCGTTAGCTTGAATCAAGGCATAGCCTGCACCTTTTACAACCGGAAAATTCATCGAACATTACCTCCAAATTAGTTCATAAAGGGTAACGGTAATGATACCATTACCCTTTTCAAAACTGTGGTATTCAAAACAGCTAGTCCAATATATATACTTTGGGGTTATTTTCGATAAGTTTTAACTTCATCTACTATCTCATCAACGTCGAGAACCATTTCCATCATGCCGATTTGTTCATCATAAACATCAGCATCTACTTCTTCTTTTAATTCAAATACGTGATAAGCTTTGAGTCCCAACGAGACTCCGGATAATGGACCAGCGAAAGTAGGATCACCGGTGGCTACGGTTTCGGCAGCCAGGCCGGAAGCTTCAGCTTCGGCTCCGCCTAAGACAACGATTAAATCGTCTTTTCCGTATTTTTCGGTTAGTTCCTTAATTCTCGCTTGATTTTCCAGGTCCATTGCTCCTGCTGCAGTTCAGACGAAACATTCGGTGGTAGAAAATACTACCTCTGCGCCAGCAGTTTTTACGCATTCTTCAATAGCAGGACCTGGAATACCGTCGCGGTCGCCCAGAATAGCTACTTTTTTACCTTTTAGCACAGCGTATTCTCCTTTCAATATTTACTTTAATTCGTTTAATTTGGCCTCGACCTCGTCGATAGTGATTTCGGTAGTAAGCTCAGCAACCTTGCTGCCATCTTTATAAAAAGCTATAGTAGGTAAGCCTAATACCTTCTGACTGATGGCTAATCTCTTGTTACCAGTTGTATCCAGACTGCAAAACTTGGCCTGGCCTGCATATTTCTCGGCCAATTGATGTACATCAGGCAGTAATTCCTTACAGGGCTCACAACTGGGGCTCCAAAAATCTACCATTACTAACCCTTCAGCCTTTAATACTTCTTCTTCGAAATTAGCTTTATTTACCTCGATCAAATCACTCACCTCCCCTCCCAAATATCAGGAGTGAAAAACTAAGCACTGACGATTTCCATTTGTCCCTTCAATCCATCGGGGCTAAAAGCGCCGCTTAGTTTGAAGAGCAATTCACCTTTGTGGAAAAGTAAAACCGTCGGTATTTCATCTACAGCATATCTTTTTACCAGTCTTTGATTTCTATAAGTATCAATTTTTACCAACCTTGTCCCGTTACCGTATTCTTCCAGCCATTTTTCCAATTCCGATAGAAGGGTAATGCTTTCTTCAATCTGGGGAGCCCAAAAAGCTACCATTACCGGTTCCTCAGCATCTAGTACCTGTTGTTTAAAACCTTCTTCTTCGGCCAGATATTTTTCGGCGGCTACTGCAGCTATGGCACCGTCACTGGCTGCAGTTACAACCTGGCGTAAATATTTAACTCGGCAGTCACCTACGGCATAGACACCGGGTATGGATGTTTCCATTTGGTCATTGGTTACTATATAACCCTGTTCATCCAGTTCTACTTTTCCTTTGACCAGTTCAGTCTTGGGGAGTGTACCGACAAAGAAAAACACACCATTAATTGGCATCTCGGTAATTTCACCGGTTTTAATATTCCTAATGAGAATAGTCTCTACCAATCCGTCCCCTTTTACTTCTTCCAATACAGAACTCCATACCCATTTAATCCTGGGGTTGGCCATGGCTTTTTCGGCACTAACTTTGTTGCAGTCCAGGATGCCCTCGTCATGGATTACAATAATGGTTACTGATTCGGCAAACTTGGTCAGATACATAGCTTCTTCCACGGCGGCATCACCATTACCGACTACAACTACATCCAGTTCTTCAAAAAAGTCGGCATCACAGGTAGCACAATAGGATACACCCTTGCCTCTAAATTTGTTTTCACCTTTTATGTTAAGCATGCGGGGTTCCGCCCCCAGAGCCAGAATTACTATTTTAGCTTGATACTCTTTACCGCTTTTCGTTTTAATCCTTTTGATTTCACCTTCCAGATCTACATCGATAACTTCATCGCGGACAATTTCGGTGCCAAAACTTTCAGCGTGGTCAGCCATAGCCTGCATCAGTTGAGGACCAGTAGTCCCCCTGCCGAAACCCGGGTAGTTCTCCAAATCCTCGGTGGTGGCAGCCTGGCCTCCCGGTCTTCCTTTTTGTAATATGATTGTTTTAAGTCGTGACCGGGAACCATAAATACCTGCCGCTAATCCGCCTGGTCCTGCGCCGACTATAACAATGTCATAAATCTCAGCCATTCTATGTACCCTCCCTTACTCCCTATTGAGCTAGAATTTCTCTTGCGTATCTTTAATATACCACTGGTATACCAGTAAAACAATACTCTTGCCGAAAATTATTCACAAAAAAATTCAGGCTTTTTAGCCTGAACTATTTT
>CAZAZH010000106.1:0-6697 GCA_964489585.1 uncultured Syntrophomonas sp. | reverse complement strand
ACCCGCTTAAGCCGGGGGGTTTATTGGAAGCTCAGTCAATTCTTCGATTTCCGGGGCGATGAGATATATATTGTACCTTAAGCATGTTAGTAACTACTAATAACTTGCCAGACAATTAAGGGGGTACAGAAATGGCATTAAGGATTATAACTGATACATCCTGTGATTTGCCAGATAAAGAACTAAAAAAGTATAATATTGAGATGATACCGTTAAAGGTTACTTTTGCCAATGGGGAAACCTTCCTGGATCGTTTCGAGCTAGCACCAGCTAGTTTTGTGAAGAAGATGAAACTATCACGTATACTGCCCAAGACTTCAGCTCCGGACCCCCATACCTTTATGGAGTATTTTGAAAAAGGGTTAAAAGAGGCAGGGGAAGTCCTGTTTGTCAGTCTATCTTCCGGTCTTAGCAGTACTTATCAAACTGCACAACTGGCCTGTAACATGCTGGGGAGTGAAAAGGTAAAAATTTTTGATACTCTTACGGCCTCACTGGGAACTGGTATAGTAGCCATAAAAGCTGCGAATATGGCAGCCCAGGGCTTATCACTGGACGCTATTATAGAACGCCTAACCCGGATTCGTTCTAACCGAGAAGTTATTTTTACCCTGGATACACTCGAAAATGTGGTCAAAGGGGGGCGTCTTAGCAGGATTGAAGGTTTGGCTGGCACGCTGCTACATATTAAACCCATATTGAGGGGAAATGATTTGGGCATTCCTGAAGTCATTGAAAAGGTCAAAGGCAGGAAAAAGGCTATGCATCGCCTGGTGAATTTACTCGGTGAGGTAACAGGTGGCTCATTAAAGGACAAGTTAATCGGCATAAGCCATGTAAACTGTGAGGAAGATGCCATCCATCTTGGTAACCAAATTAAAAAGGACTATAACCTGACTAACCCAATAATTATTTCTGAAATGAGTGCTACTATTGGCACTTATGCCGGCGAAGGCGGGCTTATGATTAATGTTTAAAGGCAAAAAGAAAGGGGCTTTATAAGCCGATCAAGCCCCAAAACATTGGTTTACCCGTATATATCTAATCCCCCCCATGTCATTCATATATGCAAATTATGTGCCTAAAAATTTTGTTTACGTACTATCCCCACTATCACGGGGTTGCAGTCTAAACACCTGTAAGAATATTCCGCAAATTTGTATACGAAACAGGACAATATTTACAACATATTTTGAGACATTGTCGCAATAAAGAGACGAATTACAATCTACTCAAATGGGGAGGGCGAAAGTTGGATTCATCCAAAGTAAGGGCATGGTCAATAGAAGCCAGCATTTCAGCCTTATCTTGAGGTAATCTCCCCTGTACATTCCAGTAATTGGCGACATGATCGCTTAAGACTACGCTATTTTCGCATTCCAAATTCTCCACCAGGGTACGCAGTTCCTGTAAGGCCTGGTGAGCATTTAGTAGGGTGAAGTTTCCATTACGGTAATCCTCATATAAGGGAGAACCGGGATAGGGCACCAGGGTTCTTATACGGATGAAGTCAGGACTAAAAGCGCTTAAGGCCCGGGCACTATTTACGGCATGCTCATAACTCCGTTCCAACCCGCCGATGCCGGTGAGGTAGTACTCACTTACTTCGATTCCAGCCTTTTTTAGCTTTAAACCAGCTGATATTATCTGTTCAGAAGTAGTGCCTTTCTTAATTTTCTCCAGGGTAACATCATCCCCGCTTTCCATACCGGTGTGTACCCGGCTTAAGCCTGCTTTCTTCAGCTGCTTAAGTTCTTCGTCGCTCTTACGGTCGACAAAGCGGGCCGAACCATATACAGTAATACGCTGCAGATAAGGAAACAACTGACGGGCATAATTCAATATTTCTACCAGCCGTTCGGTTTTCATTACTATAGTATTCCCATCCGGGAAAAACAGGGAATTAATATGTTCCCCATAATAATCTCGGGCAGCAGCCAAATCTTCCTTTATTTCCTCCACTGTCCGTAGTCTGAATTTTGTATCTTTGTACATGCTGCAAAAAGTACACCTATTATGGGGACAGCCTATACTGGCCTGAATAAGCAGGCTATAGGCTTCACTGGGGGGGCGATACACGGTTCCTTCGTAACGCATATGCTTAACACCTCCTCTGCCCCTTTAGATTAACAAAAACAGCCACCGTTTAAAAGTCCTGGGTAACTACTCGGGTATTGTTTTATCTGTGAAAAAGCTATATATTTAAACAAAGTACCCATTCCATAAGGGGTTGGTAGCCGTATCCGTTAAACTATTAATTGTAGACGATGATGAAAGAGAAAGAATAGTACTCCGCTATGTACTGGAGCAGATAAAAGATGTCGAAATTGTTGGGGAAGCGGTGCATGGCCTGGAGGCTCTTATGCTGTGCCAGGAAAAAAAAGTTGATCTAGTTTTCCTGGATATTACTATGCCAGAAATGGGCGGACTGGAAACCGCCCATAAATTTAAACAGCTAAAAGATGCGCCTCTGTTTGCTTTTGTTACGGTTAAAAAAGATATGGCGGTTGAAGCATTCGAATTGGGAGCTTTGGACTATATTGTAAAACCGATTGAGCAAAATCGGATTGAACGGACTATCGAGCGAGCCCGGCAGCATATAGGCGACCGGGAAACCATCGAAGAGATGGTAAAAAACAAGCTAAAAGAGCGGATTGACCTGATCCTGGAAAGATACCGCAATTATGAACTGTACTCTGATAAACTGCCGGTCAGAGAAAAGGGTAAAATATCTTTGTTAAACCAGGAGGATATAGTATTCTGTGAGAGTCAGGGTAAAAAGGTCTATATATGTACATGTCATGAAGGCTTTCTCAGCAATTATACTTTGAATGAACTAGAAAAGCGGCTTAATAGTATAAACTTCTTCCGCGCTCACCAGGCCTATATAGTAAACCTTAATTACATTAAAGAAATATTAAACTTTGGTGAAGGTTCCTATGTCTTACATTTAGAAAAATGTGATAAGGACATAATTTTAAGCCGTTCCAAAGCCAAATTACTAAGGCAAAAGCTGGGCATTTAAAGGCAGATAGGTTATACTAATAATAAGGCAGGTTATCGCCGGAAATGGACTATATATACTTAAATTAATGCTATTTTATTAAAGTTTAGATACGAAAGATACGAAATTATATGTAGTAATAGTGGTAGTACCTGCCTTTCAGTGCTAGCCTTTTTAATAAAGCCCTAAAAGTGCGAAACCAATAGCAGGCTAGTGCAAAGTATCCTGGTAAATCTACTAACTGCAGCTTATATAGAGAAAATAATCACAAAATAGTTTATAGTATAAGTGTAGGAAAGTTCGTTAATTTCAGCGAAAAGGAGGTAGGAGGAGGAGTTAGAAACCTGAATAGTAAGTGCGGAGTAAGAACTATTCAGGAAATAGAGAAGAAATAGAATACGCATAATTGCTAGATTAATTCATGTAGCAAGTATAAGCCGATTTGTTATTGCAAATTATAACCGCATCCGGCAAGAGATTGGAGTGATGCTCATGATACCTTTTTATAAGCTTGAACGCTATGAGGGTAACGAGGCTCTATTTGAACTGGTTATGATGTCTATCGTTTCCAGTTACGTAGGGGAACCCTTGCATGTACATGCGGAAGGACTGAGGGGAACAGGCAAAACTACAATAATGCGAGCGGCTCGCGATATACTCCCTACGATTGAACGGATTAAGGGATGTATATATAATTGTGATCCAGCGGCTCCCCATTGTCCCCATCATAAAAACCTGAGTGCGGAAGAAATAAAGGCTATCGGGGTAGAAGAAATACCTATGCCTTTCCTGGAAATTTCCCATTCAGCCAAGGTGGGTACAGTTGCAGGTAGTATTGACCTGGCCAAATTGACTGATCCCGCCCATCCCGACGCTCAGTTGCTTCCCGGAATCATACCGCAGGCCCATCGGGGAATAATTTTCATTGACGAAATCAACCGACTTGCCGATACCTCACCAGAGATCACCGATATATTACTGGACGTTATGGGTAATAAGCCTGGTCATTTGCAGATTGAAGAAGCGGGACTACCAGTTGTTGAAATAACCGTTAGTGTTTCCGTATGGGCAGCTTCCAACCCAGATGAAGAGCCCGGACCCCTGGAGGAAATTCGCCGGCAATTATCTGACCGTTTTGATATGGTATGTTATATGGGACGACCTGATTCCCTGGACATACTGGCTAATATGCTAGAAGAAAACTCCCATTTTCATAAGGTAAACCAGCCTAATAAGGCAGAGATGGCTGCAGCCGATGAGAACAAAAACGAAAAGTACCGCAATGACATTATCAGGTGGGCACAAAAGTATGAAAAAACTGATCTTCCCGACTTTCTCCGTAATTTTATCGCCCGTCTGTATATTAAGCATAACCTGGAAAGTATCCGTGCCATCCAGGCCATGCAACAGGGAGCAGTATTACACAGTGTCTTAAAAAACCGGGACAAAGTAATGATAACTGATGTAACCTATATGATACCTCTGGTTTTGAAACACCGGGTTGATGGCGATACCCTGGTACGAATGATTAATGACGTTGATTCCCGAGGCTCAAAAGATGGTATCCTAAGTTTTAAAGGCAGAAAAAACAAGAAAGATGAAGATGATCCCGAGTATTTTCAGCAGGTAGCACGTCCACTCAAGGATATGCACCGGGGAGAGTTAGTACACACAGAAAAAACATTAACCCCTGGTGATTTTTAAAGGGGGTGAAGTCTTATGCTAGGTGAAGAGACTAATGTAGACAAGGCAGCGTCCGTAGGTAATTATCTTAGCCTTTATTTTGGTCAAAATCAGGGCGTAAGACTGGGTGAAAGCACAGTAATCAGCCGCCGGGCCCATGCCCGGATGCCGGAAAAACGGGTTAAAGGCCAAATCAAAATATTAATCAATCGTGATGCCGGCAAGACCTATTTAGACTATGTAGACGTTGACCAGATTGTTCATATTGATGTATATCACAAAGCTGGGGAGATTGATCCCCGTAATGTGGCCAGAGCGATATTCTGGGCATTAGATGAGCATTTCCTGGAAAAGGACCCTCAGCTCCAATATGCCGAGGATGAACGTTTTAAAATGGTAAGCGGCTATGCTAATAAAATTTTTATCACCACCAATCAGGGTAAAGGACTGCTCTATGACCTGTTTCAAGATGTAGTAAAACCCTATTATGAAGGGGAAGAAGGCTATGACCATGTTCATATCCTGGCTCGTTTAAACCGGGAAGAATATTACCTGGCTTATGTTATTGCGGAGACGGTTGAAGAAGTAGTACTGGCATCTGGTATTAAACTATCCAAAGTGCGCAACATAATCCACGGTAATCAAAAAGAGGAACGGGACAGCTATGCCGGTTATATCAAACTGCCCTGGAAAAATTTCAAAGGGCAGAATGCGCGCCAACTTCCTGATAAGGAAAACGTTAATCAGTTAATCCTCAAGCTGGCTGAGAAATTTGGCGGTGTAGATGAAATTGAAGAGTTCATGGAAAGCTACTCCACCAACGTATTTAAGCGTAAAGGGATTGAACAACAGAAGAAAAAATGGGGCGACGTGGAGCACGATGTTGAGCAGCTTGAGGAACTAGGACTTATTAAAGATTCTATTCTGGGCAAGGTGCTAACTAAAAAAGGCCTTATGTTGCAGGATTTTGTAGTCAAACACAAGTGTGAATTGGAAACGGAAATCCGTCGCAACGTTCGTAAAGCGCCATCTGGAGGTAGTGGGCGCTTTAAGAAACTGGGCCATGTAGACAGCAAAACTGCTCAAATAGAGTATACCAATCGAAACCGAACCGTAAATGATCCGGACAAAAACTGGTCAGGTGACCTGGCCGTACCGGAAACTATCATCCAGGCCAAGAAAAATAGTTTCTTAAGAGGAGAAACCCATTTTACTATTCAAAAACAGGATTTACATTTTTATGACAAAAAAACCTATGTACCTATCGATATTTGCCTGTTAATTGATGCCAGTGGCAGTATGGCCGGAGATAAAAGGCAAGCCGCCTGTTTCCTGGCCGAGCACCTGCTTATTAGCGGTAAAGAAAAAGTAGCGGTAGTTACCTTTCAGGAACGCAGCAGCGAAGTGGTAGTACCCTTTACCCGTAACCAGCGGGTATTAAGTAAAGGTCTATCTACCATCAGCCCGGCTGGTTTGACTCCAATGGCCGATGGTATTATGACTGCAGTAGATCTGATTAAGAATAATCGGGTAAAAAATCCTCTGTTGGTACTGATAACGGACGGAATACCCAATACCCCGCTCTGGACCCTGGATGCCAAGGCAGATGCGCTGGAAGCAGCTACTCACATTAAGGAGAACAAAATTCGCCTGATATGTATAGGGGTAGAATCCAATCGCATTTTCCTGGAAAAACTATCGGAAAAGGCTGATGGGGCATTGTATCTGGTTGATGACCTGAATAAAGATAACCTGATTAATATTGTTCGCCATGAGAAAAAGACTATGATGGAGACCCATAAAAATATGGCCTAAAGAAATCAATTGAGGGTATAATTAACTCCTCCTTCATAAATGAGCACCATTTTGGTGCTCTCTTTTTTTTTGCATATGGACTTTTCGTAGCATATTTTTGGGACCAGCCTCGTAATCATTTTAAGAGGAAATAAACCGTGTATATCACGGGGATACCCTGAAGGGCACACGCGGTCCTTTTGATATATTTTCATG
>CAZAZH010000105.1:4157-6728 GCA_964489585.1 uncultured Syntrophomonas sp. | reverse complement strand
TCATTAGTTCCGGTTGCAGCTTTGACAGTTAATTCACGGATTTTTTGCAACACTTCATTTATGTCATTACAGGCTGAATCCGTAGTCTGCATGAAGTTGACTGCTTCCCCGATGTTATCCAGGTATTGATCACCCTCTACCAATGAGGTTCGCAGGCGCAATGATTTTACAATTCCCGCCGGATTATCCGAGGGTTTATTAATAACCCTTCCGGTAGAAAGCTGGCGCTGATACTCATCCATGCGTTCCAGATTATTATTCAGATTTCGCCTCAGGTCATTGACCAGCATAAAATTAGTTATTCTCATATTTCATCCCTCCGGGGTATTATCTTCCTACCAAACCCATACGGCTTATTACTACCTCCAGGGCTTCGTCGATGGAGGTTATAAAACGGGCCGCAGCGTTATAGGCATGTTGAAATTTAATCATATTGGTCATTTCCTCATCCAATGAAACTCCGGAAACGGATTGGCGTTTATTTTCCAGTTCGTTTAGGAGGGTTTCCTGGTTTTTAACCATGCGCTGGGCTTCCTGACTTTGTACACCGGTATCGGCAGCGATAGAACGCCAGTAATCGTCAGTAGTAACGTGTTGCACCATACCCAGGTCTTCCACCGGCTCTTGATAATAGGAGAAATGAGCCGCCGGGCTGGTAGATACCAGGGGATCACCATCAGCAATTGTACCGGTAGATAACTTAATCTTGCCGTCATAAACAGTACCATAATAATTACTTAACGGGTTGTTGTTCAGGGTAAAAAAACTGATGCTATTGTCGTTTAGAATTGATATAGCACCAGGAATTCCAATTCCATTCAGGATCCCATCATTAAAAACAAAGCGATGGGTGCGGTTTTCAGGCTCAGACAAATTATAGTTGTATTTTAAATCCAATTGTTGATAGGTAGCAGTATTATCAGTAGCAGCAGTAAGGTTTAAAACGCCCTTATCTCCAACTTTGAGTTCTGAAGCATTACCTGCTCTTACAGCACTCAGACCAGTAAGTTCAAACTGCAATGAGCCTATACTGACGGTCTGATTCCCGGTGGCACCATAATAGATGCTCAGCGTGTCACTATGCCGGCTATAGTTCCCATTCAGATCATATTCGTGGGATATATAGGAATAACTTACTCTACCCGTAACACTATCTACATCAGTAACTGTTAGCTCAATAGAAGCATTTATGCCCAGGGTTGCGGCATTGGTAATACTGCCTATACCAGCACTACCTAAAATGCTGACAGCAGACCTTTGATTTTGGCTTTGCAGTTCACGCAGCTCCGCATTTCTGGCTCCGGGCTGGTCAACAGTGATATCAATGCAATACTCCCCATTCTGCAGCCCACTGGACTGCAAATCCCTTATGCCTGAACGGGGGTCAATAACCTCCAAACTGCGTACCGAAGTGGAATAAAAGAAAATTTCGTTCCCATCCAGCCTTACCTTGATATCCATTTCCTCTTTGTCCAATTTCTCCTGAATAGCGTCTGCCAATTTACGCATATCTTCAAAAGTCCTGGGAGCCGGCACCTGAATCTCTTTTATACCACTACCGGCGTCGATTAGGAATTCCAGGGCCTGAGTAGAACTGATATCTATACTTATACCATTAGTTTTCAGGTCATATATAACGTTATTTAAATCATGTTTTAACTGGGCAATTTTAAGGGCATTATTCCCATCCCCAAAATTAATCTTATTGCCTTCATCATTCCAGGTACGATGACTGGCAGCAGCAATGTTTTTCGGGTCATTTTGGATATCTTGACTAACCCGCATAAACTTTGCCCAGTTGTCATAACTGTCCGGATCAGAGGGCATATCAAAAAAGTTAATACCATCCGAGTAGCGCATATCTATATAGGGAGTGCCGGACTGGTCGGTCTTATTATTAAGACTGTAACCACCCCGATGAACATCATTGACTTTTACTATTATGGTCTTGGCCAGAGCGTTTAGTTTATCAATCATATTGGGAATGGTTTCTTTGTATATGGAAGGCTGGGCTTCCGCTTCCAAAAGGGTTTTGCCCCGGGCATCGAGTAATCCCCGTAGTTCTCCATTGGCGACATTTACCCTGGTTTCAGTATCCTTCCAAACTACCATATACATACCTTCTTGATCCATCCGGGTGGAAAGGTTATTGTGATTTACCCCATCTACCAGTATCCGATCCCCTAATTGCAGGGTAATCATGTCATTACGGTCATTATATACACGTACATCCGCTATCTTACTTAACTGGTCAATAAGCAAATCACGTTTATCGAGCAGATCGTTGGGCTGCTTGCCGGCTATGCTAATAGCAAGTATCTGCTGGTTAAGGTCAGCTATCTGCATAGCAATGGAATTTACTTCGTCTACCTTAACATGAACCTGAGCATTTACATCCTCCCTTAGTTCGACTAGCTGGCGGTAAGTATGGGTAAAGGCCTCGGCTAGCGACATGCCCCGCTGAACCACCACTGCTCGTACCGCTTCACTCTCCGGGGTTATAGACAGGTCCTGCCAGGATTTCCAAAACATATCCATAACTCCCCGTAATCCATCTTCAGATGGTTCATT
>CAZAZH010000105.1:0-4057 GCA_964489585.1 uncultured Syntrophomonas sp. | reverse complement strand
TCTTGTAATTTAAAACGGGCACCTTCGGTTTTCTCCAGATTGGATATAAGGATGCCCTCTTTACGAATCAAAGTATCCAGTTCCTTAACCTTACCCAGAATTATTAACTGCTGTTTTTCCTGGCTCAATTCAGCCAAGTCATCCAGTACTGCATTTAATGCAGAAACAGCCCGGGTGAAGTCTGTTAGCAGGGATTCCACAATATCACCGCTTTCTATACCAACCGATCAACTATTGCCCGAGATATCATCTTTTCTGCTACCTCATCATCATTTACGGTATAAGTACCGCTGGAAATCTGCTCCTGCAAATGGTTAACTTTATCCAACCGGACATCTTCCGATTGTTTGATAGCCTGCATGGCCCGGTGTTTAATGCGGCTTTCACTGGAAATGGCCAGTTCATCGTTTTTCCCAGGGATTTTATTAAACTGTTTTTTCTCTACTTTATTGGTATTATCTTTGCCGTATATTTTCAGCAAATTTTGTACCTGGATTTTGGAAATCATCATAGACTACCCACCTTACTATCCTTTCTATGGTCTATTTTCGCAGAAAAAACGAAGGGGCTTAATGCCCCTGATAGTTAATTATGCTAATAAATCTCGATTTTTCTTCATCTTGCTTTTTAATTCATTGCTATTTGCTTGGTAAGCTATAGCAAATCTATCTCTAGTCTTCTCCAATTATATGCATGCGATTTTTTCCCTTATCCCTTATTTTTGTTTCTGATTCGGGGGTCTTGCGGGTAGGGGGGATAATGTTTTTAAATTCTGCTCCCAGTTGTTTTAAACAGCTATCACAGTATTTGCCACCGGAAATAGTTTTACCACAACGTTCACACATGGTAGTATAACTCATCCCTCTGGTAATTAGTCTGCCATCACGTAAAAATTGAAGGATCTTGTCTTCATCTATGTCGGTAGCCTCGGCTACTTCTGCAACACTGGCACCAGGGTGCTCGCGAACATAGCGGCGCACTATAGCGTAATCGTCATCTTCTTTTTCTAGACATTTATTGCACATGTTCCTACCCTGGTAGGCATATACCCTTCCACAGATAGAACAATTTCTAAGATCAGGTGCCATATTTATCAACCTCCCTGCTTAAAACCCAATCTCAGTTTTTAAAACGGACATTAACCTTTCTAAAAACCTACACCGGTAGCCCAGGTGATAACACAAACTCTACCGGCTCCAGCATCCAATAGAGTACGGGTACATTCCCTGCTGGTGGAACCAGTAGTATATACATCATCTACCAATAGTAAATTCTTTCGATAAATCTTTTTGTTTTCCTCTACCCTGAAGGCGCAAAGAAGGTTTTTCTCTCTTTCCTCCCGGCTTAATTCACGCTGGGAAGGGGTTTCTTTCACCCTCTTGAGGATACTGGGATCCATTTTAACATGAATCTCCCGGCATATTTGACGACCCAACTCTTCGGTCTGATTAAAGCCCCTCTGCTTTAAATGACCGACAGATGCCGGTACCGGTATAATCAAATCAATTGGCCAAAAACGCGGCTCTGCAGATACTACCTGAGCCATCATACGCCCCATTCTTACCGATAATTGGCGTCGCCCCATAAACTTTAATACTTTTATGGCAATACGGTAATTTTCATCATAAGGACCTACCGCACGGGCAATATCAAATAATGGCGGGTTTTTTTGACATTCAGTACACAGTCCCTCACCCGTCTTTAGGTATTTGCCGCATTTATCGCAAATTGGTAGGCATTCTTGCATTAAGGCCAGACTCTCCTCACATTTATCGCACCAGGGCTTTTTGGTTCGAAATAAACCAGGTTCCCTGCAGATGCAACAAGCTTGCTGAGGAAAGATTATGTCCATCAGGAGATTCTGCATATTTACACCTCAGTTTAAAAGCAATTTTTTAATAAAAAATAATCGTATGAACGCTTCCATATTCCCATCCATACGACTTCAGTTAATTGTAATCAAACCAGTTAATTCTGCTCAAGCTAATCGTGATTAGCGTTAATATGTTATTAACTTACATTTTATCTAATCAATTATTAATATAACATAATATTTCGTCACTTCATATAAAAATTACCTGTTTATCTACTTTTTGTCCCATACCCTTTTTGTAGGTATTTTTCTTTCTTCCTGATCTTCTAAATAAATTCGGTAGGCTGAGGTTGTTGTGCGTCTGCTGCCAGCAATTAGTGCCAGCATTATTAACATCCATAATGCAAAACATAAGGTTTTTAGTAAAATGAGCACAAAAAAACCTCCTTTTAGCTACCTGGTATATAGTATGCTGACAGGAGGTTAATTGATGCCTGCAAGGGGTTGACTAGGGAACGGGGTTGTTAATCCTATAGCTCTTCGCCAACAATATTATTCTTTAATGCATATACGGCTGCCTGAGTGCGGTCTTTTACGCCCAGTTTGCGAAAAATACTGGTCAGATGGTTTTTTACAGTTTTTTCGCTTATAAACATGGCCTCGGCCATCTCTTTATTACTATGTCCCTTAACTAATAGCAACAACACATCACGTTCCCTTTTGGTTAATCGTATATCGTTCTTCTTATTCTCATTACGGGATAATTCGCGTACCAGGCGGTTCGCTACCCGGGGATGAATAACCACCTCGCCTTGCATCACACGGTTTATAGTGTCAATCAGTTCGCTACCGGCTACATCCTTTAAAACATAAGCTGATACTCCAGCTCTGACCATATCCACCACTTCTTCATCCTCGTAAATAGTCAGAGCAATAATGTGGATAGAAGGTATCTCCCTCTTTATCACCCGGGTAGCACTAATTCCATTGGTTCCAGGCATATTTACGTCCATTAGGATAACATCCGGCTTCTCTTTACGAGCAATATTAATGGCACCCTGGCCATCTCCGACTTCGCTGAGAATTTCAATATTATCGCTTAATTCTAATAATTTTCTAAGTCCTTCGCGAACCAGGGCGTGGTCATCTGCTATTAAGACTCGTATCTTATCCAATTTTGGTTACCCCCTCCAGTGGTACTTGAATAACAACCTGGGTACCTGCCCCGGGTTTCGAAGTAATATCCAGTTTTCCTCCAAAAAGATTTACTCGTTCCTTCATTCCCAAAATGCCATAGCTCTCTTTATCGTTACTCTTATCAGATTCAAAGCCGCAGCCTTCATCTTTAATAATCAGAGTAAGAACGCTACCATTATCCTCAAATTTAACAATGGCCCTCTTAACACCAGAATGTTTACGAATGTTAGTTATGGATTCTTGAACTAGTCTAAATAGTGCTGTTTCCAGCGTAAGATCATATTGTTTCTCCTGACCTATTTGCAGGAATTCTATGGTGAAGTTATATTTAGCCTCATAATCGTTAAAATAGTCTCTTAAAGTCGCACAGAAACTATTTTCATGTAACAGAGATGGTTTAAGGTCAAACATGATGCGGCGAATATCTGCCAGGGTCTCCCTACCCATGTCACTGACATTATCTATTTCTTCATAGATACCCTTAATATCCTGATTCCATAACCTTTTCATTAAATCCAATCGGATTAATATACTGGCCATACTCTGCGCTGGTCCATCATGCAAATCCCGAGCAATTTTCCGGCGCTCAGCTTCCTGGGATTCGATTATCCAGGTAACCATTTGTTGTTGCCGATGTGATTCCCCAATGGTATCATTTATTCTTTCGACATTTCCACGTAAAATCTTTAGTGCTATTCCGGTAGTTTGTAAAAAATTATCAGCCTTGTGGCCTATATCTTTAAACTTTTTAATTTGTCGAGTTAATTCGTCCCGGCGACGACGCAAGTAGACCTCTTGTTGCCGTAGGTCAACTAGTTTAAGCTGCATCTCCCGGGCCTGTTCATATGCTTCCTGGATATGTTCCTGGGAATAGGAACGAAAATCGCGGCTTACATCCATAAGCCGCAACCGGGCGTAGCGTTCTATTTTTTCGAAATGGTCCACTTCCAGGATAACCTGCCGAGTCTTCAAGTTAGTTTCTTCCATTTCAATCTGCAGGTTGACTTCAATTTCATGACAATCCTGGGCGATATCAAATATGTTGTT
>CAZAZH010000104.1:0-6866 GCA_964489585.1 uncultured Syntrophomonas sp. | reverse complement strand
ATGCATACTTTAGGAGAAATAGCTGCCGGTTTAGCTCACGAAATTAGAAATCCCATGACTACAGTTAATGGTTTTTTACAATTATTACTTAAAGATAAAGACTTTAATGATAAAAGAGAATATCTGGAGATTATGATTGAGGAATTAGAGCGGGCCAATGGTATCATCGGTGAATTTCTTAACCTGGCTCGGAATAAAATAGTCGATTTAAAGGCGCACCCGATAAATCAAATAATTAGGTCCCTGGCTCCATTACTACAAGCGGATGCTTTTCTAAGTGACCGAACTATTGTACTTAAACTGGGAGATGTACCCGAACTTTTACTGGATGTAAAAGAAATACGTCAACTCATAATTAATCTGGTACGTAACGCTTTGGAGGCAACTCCTCGTGGAGGAATGGTAGAAATAATAACCCGGCGTGTAAATGACTTTGTTTCATTATCTATAAAAGACCAGGGAAAAGGTATTCCTGATGATGTGCTTGAAAAGCTTGGAACCCCGTTTTTCTCTACCAAGGATAATGGAACCGGACTGGGTCTGGCTATTTGTTTTGGAATAATTGAAAGGCACAAAGCAAGATTAGACATAGATAGCAACTCTTCGGGAACAACTTTTACAGTTAAATTCAACTATATTCAAACAACTGAGTCAGTGGCTCCTTAACCGGCAAAATCCCTTACTATTTTAAGAACTGTACTCACTCTCTGCCTGTACCTGCATATTTTTCTTGGCATGCAAGTCACAAAGAATTAGAGATAAAGTAGATTCAGCTCCCTGGTTAAGATTAACTCCATCCTCAGTTAATGCATCAAAACAACCCCCGGTTTCTGCATCGTACAAAGATAAGGAATGAATATTTACCCCCCGGTACCAGGCATGAGCTAGTTTGGCCAAATCGAGGTATTCCCGGTTACCAATAATTTCGTAAGCCTCCATCAAGGCAAAATAGATGGAAGCCGCATCTACCGGTTGCTGGTCAAATAAAGGTATAATACCACCTTTATTATACCAACCCTGGTTTCCCACGATATTGAGATAACCATCCCGAAACAGAGTGCTATTTAAAAAGTTGAGAGATTCATGCCCAACTTTTAGGGCTTTTTTATCTCCGCTAAGGGAATATGCAGCAAACAAGGCCTGGGGTAGAATACCATTACAATAGGTAAGATAGTCTTCAAACCAAAACCAATTCTTATCATGCTTTAACTCGTAAAGGTTAATCAACCGATTACTTAATAGTGATACCATGTGTAGTAGTTTTTCCGGAAATACTGGTATTTCTCCTTTACAGAGCCCTGCCAGGGTGTAAGCTATAGCCCGGGGAGAAGTAAAATCAAAAGTCTGGGGCAGATTACGAACCAACATATCAATACAAATTTTTCTAATTTCGGGCCATTGACTGGTACTTCCCAGGCAACATGCCAGTAAAGCCCGACCAACACTATCCTCAGAATCAAAAGTGGAACTAAACTGACCATTAAGCTCAAAATTAGACCAGGAATCCAGGCACTGAGAGCGATAAAGATAAGCAGCATAACATCCCGCCAACTCATAACCATCATCCCTGGAAAGAGCTACTATTAGGGCACGGGCATTATCATCCAGGGTATATCCACTACCTGGATCAGGTGTTTGCAGGCGAGAAAACTGGAGAATACCGTTTTGCTCAGTCATAGCATTTAAGTGTCTATAATCCACCATAACTTAAAATATGCTCCTCATTAATATAATTATTATCTAACACCTGTTTAAACAAATTTCTATAGTGTTTACCAACATTAATCCAGGTCCAGGATTTGCCCAGCTCTAGTGACCGATTCTGTAATCTGGTTTTTAGAGCCTCATCCAAGAGAAGACTTAGTATAAGCTGGGATAGTTCCCCGGGTTCTGCTCGCTGGGCCAGAAGTCCTCGTTTGCCAGCTAAAACCTCAGTGGCATAAGCATAAGAAGTTGAAACTATGGCTCTACCACAGCCTACAGCAAAAGCCATGGTACCACTAACGGCTTGATCCTTATTAGGATAGGGACTCAGGTAGATATCGGTCATATACAGGTATTCTCCTATCTCTTCATCACTAAGGTATTTGTTAACAAAACGTACATTATTCTGTAAACCCAGGCTATGGACCTTATCCTCCAGCATGTTACGATATTTTTCCCCTTCATATTTTTGGAGCATAGGATGAGTTTGCCCCAGAATCATATAACATAGTTGAGGCCAATCATTTACCAGCGGTGCAACTGCTTCGATACCTAATTCCAATCCCTTACCCGGCCCAATTAAACCAAAAGTACTTATTATATCGCGCCCTTCTAACCCATACCATTTCTTTAGTAAAGCACTGTTTTGCTTTTTAAATTCAGGTACCCCGTGGGGAATGACATGAATCAACTCAGCAGGGGTTTCATAAAGATTCGAAAGCAACTCTGCCGATTTATGGGTCATACATACTACAGCAGCAGCACTTTGGCATAATTGGTTTAAAACCTGTTTTTGGTGTTTGGAAGGTTGGGGTAGGACGGTATGAGTAACAACTACATAGGGCTTATGCAGGTGGCGGGTTAACTCCAGGATATAATCCCCATCCACTCCTCCATAGATACCGTACTCATGCTGGATAACCAACAATTGTATTGCGCTAGAAGTATTAATAAATTTTGCAGCTTTTATATAATTCTTTTTGTTATTCTGCTTAATATCAAAAAGCACTTCACTGGGATAGGTGTATTGATAGTTTTCATCAGAAACAGTCATAACTTTGACATCGCAATTATTTTTTAACAGACTGCGCCGTAGATCCATGGAAAAAGTAGCTATACCGCATTGTTTTGGCGGGTAGGTACCAAGATTTAATATACTCATTTTTAATTTCACTCCTTAAGAAGACGCTTTTATCTTTAAAAGTTATTGTCCCAGATATTTTTCCTGCTTATACTCCCGATTACTGGTGAAAAGTTGTGGCAATGTCAGTTTTCGGGTTTAACTACCAGCTATTAGTAAGCCCGCTTTTTCTAAATAGGAAAATAATTCGTTTTTAATTTTTTCAAGCGCATCAGGGGAGCTACCTTCACATCGGACAATTAACTCAGGTCCGGTATTGGAAGCACGAACCAGTCCCCACCCGTCAGGAAAGAGAATCCTGGCCCCATCCACATCTAATATTGGGTATATAGGGCCAAAATGCTGAATGACCTGATTAACTATATCGAACTTGGTCGTATCATTACTAGGTACGCGAATTTCCGGGGTAGAATAATAACGAGGAATATCAGAAAGCATTTCCTTTAAACTCTTATCACTTCTGGATAACAGTGATAAAAGGCGGGCTCCGGCATAGATGGCATCATCGAAACCATAATATTCATCGGCAAAAAACATATGACCTGACATTTCGCCGGTAAATATAGCGCCAATCTCCTTCATTTTAGCTTTAATCAGGGAATGGCCGGTTTTATATAGCACTGGTTCTCCTCCCAGACGTTTTATCTCGTCGATAAGAGCCTGGGAGCATTTTACTTCTACAATAGCTTTGGAGCCAGGATAACGGGGCATAATATCACGCCAGAAAAGTATCATTAATGTGTCTCCCCAGACTAAATTACCTTCTTCATCTACAACTCCCAACCTGTCGCCATCACCATCAATACCTATACCCAAATCAGCTTGATGCTGTTTAACCTGCGTCACCAAATCCTGCATATTTTCAGGTTTTATGGGGTCGGGATGATGATTGGGAAAACTGGGATCCGATTCGCAATATAATTCAATTACCTCGCACCCTAGCTCGCGAAAAATCCGGGGGGCAAAAAGAGAGGCCGTTCCATTACCACAATCTACTATTATCTTTAATTTACGTTTTAGGGACACTTTTTCACTAATCATGCGGGCATAAGCATCGCTTATATCAAGTGCTTTTACTGATCCCCGAGGTCCGGTAAAATAATTTTGTCGGTCAATAATATGCTTAATATCCTGAATCTGTTCTCCATATATGGTGGATTCACCGAGTAAAAGTTTGCACCCATTATATTCGGGTGGATTATGGCTGGCAGTAATCATAATGCCCGCCTGAATATTAAGACGGCGGGCGGCATAGTAAAAAACCGGCGTTATTACCATACCCAGATCAATTACATCACAGCCTGAGTTTACCATCGCTTCGGTCATAATTTTACTAATAGCGGGGGATGATTCCCGGTTATCGTGGCCCAGCAATATTGTGCTTTGCCCTTTCCTTATAGTATAAGCGGCAAATGCGCGGGCTATATCATAAACCATTTGCTCATTTAGCTCTTCATCTACAATTCCCCGTATATCATACTGTCGGAAAATATTATTCATTAACTCCTCGCTCCTTACTCCTCACGCCTCACTCTAAACAATATTCAAATTTCGAATATGCTGTAGTTTACAAGAAAAATTTTATTAATAACCTGTATCGTTATTACAACAAATCATGACGGTTTTTTGCCTCTAAAGCCTCCACTATTTTACGAATATCCTGGGAACGTTCACGTTGGGATATAAAAATGACGTCATCACTTTCTACCACTAGCACATCCTCTACTCCAAAAAGGACTACCGCTTTATCCACTTGTTTTACCAGACAATTTTTACTATCCAGCACTATAACATCATGGCCACAGCAGACATTCATATCTTCATCATGCTGGTGTAGTTCCGCCAGGGCGTTCCAACTACCCAGGTCAGACCACCCAAAATCAGCTGGTACTACCGCCATTCGGTCCGACCTTTCAGCTATACCGTAATCCAGACTAATATTAGGAAGCTGCTCATAGGAATTGACATATTCATTAAAGCCAAGAATCAATTTTTCATACACATCAGGTAAATATTTGCGAAACTCTTCTATCAAAACCGAGGTTTTCCCGATATATATTCCCGCGTTCCACATATGGTGACCAGTGTTTAAATAGGTGTTAGCAGTATCTAAATCAGGTTTTTCACAAAAAGAGTTAACCTGATATACATCCGGCAGATTAGCAACCTCCCATTTAGTTTTTTCGATATATCCATAACCGGTCTCTGGACGACTAGGGGATATACCAATGGTTGCCAGGTGATTATGGTGTGCAGCCTGCATCGCTCTTTCTAAACTTTTACTAAAGGCCTCACTGTCGAGTACATGGTGATCGGCAGGGAAAATCCCTAATACCTCATTTGAGTTGTTACCCAGATAACGGGATAGCACCAGACCCACAGCCGGTGCTGTATTTTTACCCTGGGGTTCACTTAATATCTCTATAAGGTCATTATCTTTTCTCTGACTTAATAATTCTTTAATAGCTGGCGCTAACTCCTCACTGGTAATAATAACAATGCGCTTAGAACCGGCAGCCAGCAAACGATCAATCGTCTCATCCAGCATGGATTTATTACCGATAAAGTTGCATAATTGCTTGGGCCGCTTTTGTCTACTTTCCGGCCACAGGCGCAAACCCTTTCCCCCGGCTAAGATTATCGAAATCATATGTACCTCCCTAAATCGTTGCCAGTTATACATTCTATGACAATTGTTGTTTTTTATTTCACTTTACAGTTTATCCCTAAAAATGGGGATTAATACCCTTAGAGGTTATCCGTGACTCAATCTCTACCCGACATTTGTTGCAACTATATATAAAAAACTGTATTATTTATTATTATTTGTGCCATGGGGGAAAATATACTGATAAATATGGAAAAGGTGGTCCTACGCTATGAAAGCTTTAAAGATAACGAAAAAGTATAAAGAAGTATTTTCGACCAGGGATATAGTTGGCATAATATTAGGATCATTTATCCTGGCGGTAGCTATTAATTGGGTGTTAGTACCGGCCAACCTGCTTACCGGTGGAGTTGGCGGTATTGCCATAATACTAAACTTTTTAAGTGGGGTAGATTTGTGGGTCTGGTATCTGCTTTTAAATATACCTATATTTATAGCTGGATATAAATATGTTAGTACCCGTTTCGTAGTTTACAGCCTTATTGGCACTCTGGCTCTGACATTTTTCCTGGGGATAATCAAGCCATTAGATTGGAATTTAAATGATAGTCTACTGTCAGCCATATTAGGGGGAGTAATAGCCGGTGTTGGTTCTGGTATTACCCTGCATTGCAAAGGCTCTGCCGGCGGTTTAGATATTGTAGCCGTTTTGATTAGGCGATTCCGAGGGTATAACATTGGGCAGGTCTACTTTGCCAGTAACCTGCTGGTGCTCGCTTTATCGCTTATCACATTCAATATAAAATTGGCTCTTTTTTCTGCCATATCCATTTTCATATCCTCCCGGGTAATGGATATGGTTATTTATGGTCCTGAGCTAAATCTAACCGCCATGATTATTTCCGATAATGCCGATGATATAACTTATGCTATCATTCATAATCTTCATCGGGGATGTACATGTTTACCGGCGCAGGGAGCGTATACGGGTAAAGATAAAAATATCATTATGGTGACAGTAGCCAGAACCCAGCTGCCAAAACTGAAGGAGGTAGTATTTCAACTGGATCCCCAGGCATTTATAACAGTTAGTGAAACTATAGAGGTTTATGGTAAGGGTTTTAGAACTGAATTAAGTGATTTCTAATTAAATACGGGCAATCGCTCGAAAAAAAAGACTCTTAGGGTATAATGATTCACAAAAGTACTTCATTAATATATAAAAAACAGATAACAGTAACGATATATCTTTTGCAAAGCATTAAGAGTTGGTTAAGAATATTTTAAGAAAATGTTATCTCGATGTTGACAATTGTCGAGCCTGATGATAATATAAATCTTGCCGCGCGAAAGATGCGGCGAGATCTTGATAAAACAGAACAGCAAGGCTATAAGTGCGGGAGAAATGGAACT
>CAZAZH010000103.1:0-6911 GCA_964489585.1 uncultured Syntrophomonas sp. | reverse complement strand
TCCTGGCAAATGAAACGAGCATCATTCACATCAATTTTCATGCTGATGAAGAATATAGTTATGCCGACCATAAGAGACAGAATTACGGTATTTTTATAGATGGGGCTGATGACCGCACTTTCCTGGCAGCAGTAGATGAATACCTGGAGCAAAACTGGGACTATGAATTCTTAATTATCATTTTTGGCCATGATGGGCATGGTCAGGACTATGGAGATTTTTACCTGAGTACCAGGGGTTACCAGGAATTTGCCAAAAAAATAAAAGCCTTCGCCACGGGAAAACCGATTCTCTTTGTACTCTCCGGAGGTTCCAACCCCCAGGTGGCAGCGGAAGTAATTCCTGTAGTTATCGAAGTATTCGTAAACGATTAATAACGACTGATTGTCCATATGTCCGGGGACTGTCCCCGACATATTGGACATATTTATTAGGGTTTGGCGGCGAGGGTTAGATTCAGGGTAATGGTTTTGCCCTGGCGCAGTACCTCAACCGCAAGCTTTTCTCCTACCTTTTTGCGTTCTACCGCGGCCTGTACATCACTCCCTGAAGTGATAACTTTTCCGTCCAGTTTTTGAATAACATCCATCGACCGCAAGCCCCCTTGGGCTGCAGGGCTGCCCGCAACCACCTCTACTATTACTGCTCCCTGGGTATCTGATGGTAGACGCAGTTCGGCACTTACTTCCTCATCCACGTCCAGCATGCGGACACCCATATAGGGTCGGACGACTTTCTGTCCGTTCATTAATTCCTGCAGAACCCCTTTGGCCGTATTAATGGGAATAGCAAAACCAATTCCTTGAGCCTGGGCATTAACTGCAGTATTTATGGCAATTACCTGCCCCCGCATATTAAGCAGGGGTCCACCGCTGTTACCGGGGTTAATGGCGGCATCAGTTTGGATTAGATTTTTATAATTACGATCCTGGATGGTAATAGGACGTCCTTTGGCTGAAACTACCCCGGTAGTTACAGTATGATCGAGGCCATAGGGCTGACCAATAGCTACTACCCAGTCCCCCACTCTCATTTTATCTGAATCACCCATAGGTAAGGTAGGATAGCCCTCGCCTTCAATTTTTAATACTGCCAAATCCAATTCGTAGTCCTGGCCAACTACCCGGGCGGGAATGCTTTGTTTTTTACCTGTTAGTTTTACCGTAACCTGGTCAGCATTGTTTATAACGTGCTGATTGGTGATGATGTATCCATCAGCTGAAATAATAAAACCGGTACCAATGCCCTTTTCATAACGTGATTCGGGATAAATGGGCATGCTCCTGCCAAAAAATTCTCGAAAAAAGGGGTCATTCATAAAGGGGTCTGACATACCGGTGCTCACCTTAATTTTGGCCTCAACATTAACTACTGCCGGTCCTGCTTTTTCGGCAATATCCGCTACCCCCATGGGCAGGGTGGCAGTTGCACTGGCCGTTTTAAGAGGATTTACGTTTTGAGCCGGTTCACTTTCCCCTGTACCCAGTAGGCCGGTTAACAACGAAACTCCGCTGTTTTCCGCTACAATACTGCCTCCCAGAAGAAAACCAGCCAGGAGTACAACTACTATAGTAATAATCCAAGATTTTTTCATTTTCTTTATGCTCCTTTCGTCAAGGTCTTTTTTACTTTCCTATTTCTCTTGCAATTCCTCTACTTGCTTCTTCATATCCTGCAGTTGTTCATCTTTGGCAGCCAGACTTATACAGATTTCCTCAATTCTTTCACTACTATCACTTTTCTCTCGGTATGACTGGTATACTACATCTCCTAGTTTAGCTTTAAGGTTATATATCTCATTTTCCAGATTAGCAACGCTTAGTTTAAGCTTACCTATATTAAGCATCTGTCCCGATTTTTTTACCAGAAAGGAAGCATAATTTTCCAACAGGGTGCGTTTCTCCATCTAATATCACCTCTTATTAAGATTTTAATTGAAGTACTCAGACTGTCAAGGCAGCTCTAAAAACAATTAGCGGAGGTATTTCCCTCCGCTAATTGTTTATTGTTAAATTTCGTCCTAGTTCTTATTCTTGAACCTTGAAACGGTTTGCCATCCCGGTAAGATCCTGTGCATTAGTAGTTAGGGCAGCAATAGTATTAGTTATTTCGCTTACTGCCCGGTTAGTCCGTTCCGCCCCCTGGGCTACCTCCTGAGCACTGGCTGCGCTCTCCGCCATGGTAGCAGCAACTGATTCTACAGCTCGTGTCATTTCTTCAACCGCCAACTGTATCTGCTGACTGATAGTTTTAGCTTTATCAGTAAGTATCGCAAACATAGCTGCATCTTCGCTGTACTGCCCGCTCATATCCACCAGGACTCCATAATCCCCTAAAACCTGTTTATTAATAAATTCCAATAGATCATTGGAATTGTTAATCAGGTTCTTAATAGCTTGTTGCACCTGGATTGTAGTACTTTGTATACTTCCTACCGTACTGGCTGAATCCTCGGCCAGCTTACGCACCTCTTCGGCTACCACTGCAAATCCCTTGCCCTGTTCTCCAGCCCGGGCTGCCTCAATAGCAGCATTAAGTGCTAGTAAGTTAGTCTGGTCCGCTATACTAGCTATAGTTCCAGCTAATGTGGATATCTCTTCCACAACTCTAGCCTCCTCAATAGCCTGCAACAACCTTTCCTGTTTATCCTGGTATATGTGTGAGGTTTGCTGCCGACCTTTTTCAGCATTGGTCTGTATATTTATGGCTCGTTCTTTTATTTCATTAGCCTTATTATTACCATCTTCCGACTCATGGGCCATTATAGTCAGGGAAGCGCCAATCTCCTCAGCTGAGGCATTTATCTCCTCAGTAGCTGCCGATACTTCCTCCATGGCGGTTGCTATCTGCTCCGTTGAAACACTGACTTCCCCCATAGTAGAGGCAATCTCCTGTCCTTTGGAGGTTAATGCTTTACCGGAACTGCTTAAATAATCTGACTGCCTGGCAATATCCCCGGTCATTTCTCGTAATACCCGGGTCATATTATCCAGAGCGCGGGTCAGAATACCAACTTCATCCTTACGGGTCATAAACTCCTGGGGAACATCTTTTGATAAATCTCCCTGGCTAACTTTTTCAGCATGAAGGGTAGCTACGTTTAAAGGTACAGCTATATTTCGAGCCAGGAAATGGGCAATCAGAAATCCTAACACAATGCCTATCAGAGTAAATATGGTAATCAAATTACGGCTTCCCTGCAAGTCAGTTATTGACCTTTCAGTTATTTGGTTTAGCTGGTTCTGGATTATTCCGCTTAGCTCTTGCACCTGGGGTTCCATTTGTTGTAGCAGGGGTATTACTTCGGCATCACAAGTTTTTTGAGCCTCTTCTATCTGCGCGTTTATAACCATGGGGAATACTTTATTTTCAACTATTTGGTTATTCTGGTCATTAAGGTTTTTAACCTGGCTAGCCAGCTCCCTTTCCTTCTGATCCATAGCATTTGCAATAATACATTCCAGTGCTTTGTTCATTTCTTCAGAGGCATGTTGATAGTCCTCTGCATATTGTTGTTCTCCTTTGAGAAGAAATCCATGCAAGCTAGCTCTTTGTTCCCAAACCTGGGGAAGAATCTGCTGGGCAGCCAATGTACGTGGAAGATACTGCTCATTTATCTCCAACGTATTCTGACTGGCGCTATTAAACTGATACCTGCTAATAAATAAAACAACCACAACCATAAAACATACCACGCTGAAACCTAGACCAATCTTATTCCTAACCGTCATTATATCCACCCTTCCCCCATTACTCGTCAGTAGCTCCTAAATACATCAATTGTCTGAAATTAGATTAATTTCACTATTACGCTGAGCTACAAGAGACCTACTACTCGCGATCCATATATTACATTATACTACTTTCTTTTCCTGTAGTATATTAATTAGACACAGTTAACAAATTACTTATAAATAACCCCTAACATGCTACCTATTTGATTGTTTAGATATAGGGTGAGTTTACTTGATAATTGTTTAGAGAGTTTTCTATCAATTACAAAAGTAATTGGAAGACAGGTTTTTACATAGACATGTTTTAGGGAAAACATGTTACTCAAATAATTTTTTAACTAATATGCCGGGGAGGTGGATTGGTTTATGAGAGATCAGGGGCGCGAATTTCGCACTGTTCGTGGTTATCAAATCAAGCAGCAAGAAACTAATACTATTACCGCCAGTATGGAAGATTACCTGGAGATGACATATCGTCTGGCTCGGGGAAAGGGATATACCCGTATGGGTGATTTGGCTATAGCCCTTAATGTACAGCCGCCTTCGGCCAGCAAAATGGTTCAGAAATTAGCAGAAATGGGTTACCTGCAATTTGAAAAGTATGGCGTGATAGAACTGAGTAAAAAGGGGCGCGAACATGGACAGTATTTATTAAAAAGGCATGAGACCCTGGAGCGCTTTTTAGGTATTATTGGGGTTAAAGAACAGTTGTTAGAGGAAACTGAAAAGATAGAGCATTATATTAGTCCCGAAACTATAGGAAAAATCATGCTGCTGGTCGAATTCATGGAAAATAACCCGGAATGGATGCAGGCTTTTAATGATTTTAGGGACCGTAAAGTTTAGTGTTATAATGATTTAATAACCAACCGTGGGATTATAAGCAGGAGGATAAGGATGAGTACACAAGAGAACTTTTATTCTGAACTGATAAAGCGATTTAGGGAGATAGTAGAAACGAATAATCTTTTAGATGAAGAAATTGTTATTACTGGCCGGGCTCTTTCGGTAAAAGAGGCCATAGGAAACCCTAAAAGACAGGACTTCCCCATTGTCAAAGGTAAAGAAAAGCTGATGCAGGCTGAATTCAAGGGATGTAAAGGACAAGCCTTTACTGATATGGCGGGGAATTTTAAGGGTACCTTGAAGGAGGTCCTAAACAATCCCCTGGAAAGCAATTTTGATCGGGCGGTACTGGTAGCCAGCATGAATGCCATATGTTGCTACCTGGGATTAATTGAGAAAACCGTCCATTGCCATGATGACCAACCGGAGCAATGTGCCCGGGAGTTAGTTGAATTTATTAAGGAAGAGTTTGGTAACCCCCGGGTAGCCCTTATTGGATACCAACCGGCTATGTTGGAGAAAATAGCGGGATCATTTTCCCTGCGGGTGGTGGATTTGGATCCTGATAATATAGGAAAAATCAAATCGGAAGTGCAGGTTGAAGGATATGAGGCAACCAATGAAATACTGGAATGGTGTGATGTTATTGTGGCCACCGGTAGCACCATTGTAAACTCTACCATTACTGATTACTGTAAACATAAACCGACCCTTTTCTTTGGCACCACTGGAGCCGCCGCCTGTCATATTATGGGCCTGCAGCGTTTCTGTGCCCTGGGCGGATAAATCCAGGAGACATATTGATCTTAAAACAAAAACTGTAGCTACAAACCGTTCGCAAAATAAGTCCGGGGACTGCCCCGGACTTATTTTGCTCCCTGAGGACAAACACCGAATCTTTGCAAATTTAATATATTAAGATAATTTAAAAGTTAGCCGTCTGCAACTTTCTTACCCTTGGTAGGTACGCTTGGTAGTACGCTTGGCAAGTATGCCTGACAGGCTTTTCTTAACAAACCGGTGTAAATATCTATGTTCGCTAAACGAAAGAGGTGAATAAAAATAGTCGTTCCCAACCCTTTATCTCTGGCAGACGTACCGATCGGTAGTAGTGCCCGGGTTGAAACCGTCTTGACTATCGGCACCAATCGTCGCCGATTGCTTGATTTAGGCCTCGTACCCGGTGCAAGAGTAGAAGTTATTCGGCGTAGCCCCGCCGGTAATCCCACTGCTTATTTGATTAAGGGAACGATAATAGCCTTGCGGAACGAAGATGCCAGTCAAATTTTGGTGGATACAGATTAATTCAATAAGTCCGGTTTCTAATATGTCCGGTGCCTGTCCCCGGAGAAAGGAGTATATATGTTTCAAGAGAATACTAAAAATTTTGTTATAGCCCTGGCCGGAAACCCCAATGTGGGTAAAAGTACCGTTTTTAACCGCTTAACTGGGCTGAAACAGCATACTGGTAATTGGCCGGGAAAAACAGTTATTAAAGCTGAGGGTACTTTTTCGCATCGTAACCGGCGCTATACCCTGGTGGACCTGCCCGGTACTTATTCCCTGTACGCCAGTTCTGCCGATGAACAGGTAGCCCGTGATTTCATATGTTTTTCTCGCCCCGACCTTACTCTAGTAGTATGTGATGCTACCTGCTTGGAGCGCAACTTAAATTTAGTATTGCAAATTTTGGAAATTACTAACCAGGTTGTACTTTGTGTAAATCTAATGGATGAAGCTGCAAGAAAAGGAATTCATATTGATATAGCTGCGCTGGCCCACAAGCTGGGAATACCGGTAGTAGGTACCGCCGCCCGCAGCGGGCGGGGGTTAACCAGGTTAAAGGATATTTTGCATGATATGGTTGCAGGGAAAATTGCGACCAACCCCCGGCAGGTTGTTTATGACCCGGAACTAGAATTAACCATCAATGATATTGAAAAAAGGTTGGCTCCTTATCTGCCTGATTGGATTAGCAGTCGCTGGGTAGCGTTGCGTTTATTGGAAAGGGATTACAGTATCCTGAATCATATTACCTGTTACAAAAGTGATATTTTATCCCAGCGAGTATTAAAGGAGGAAGTGGCCTTGTGTCTACAATAAATAAACAGGGTTTATCAATAATTCGTGAAATTGAGCCTCTCCTCCCCGGTAATGTAGCCAATATAAAAGATCGTATAGTAAGTGGCATTTACCAGCAGGCTGAGGGTATTTCGGCCCAGGTAGTGAGAACTGAAAATCCGTATCAAAGCAGTCTGGATACCAGGCTGGATGGCATCCTAACCTCCCGCTGGCTAGGTTTCCCTATTATGTTGCTACTATTGACTCTAG